>JBAUMX010000025.1:0-47419 GCA_049578945.1 Candidatus Cybelea sp.
CAACGAACGCCTCGGCGCCGCCGCCCCGGCATCCCAAAGGCCAGCCGATCAAGCACATCGTTCTCATGATTCAGGAGAACCGCACCTTCAACAATCTTTTTGCGGGCTTTCCCGGTGCCGTCAGTACGACGACCGGCAAGGAGCTTGTGAAGTCCGGTACCGGCTACGTCCCCCAGCAGGTACCGCTGGCAGAGACCAACCTCTTGGCAAAAGGCAACCTGAACCACCGCTACGTGGCATATCAGACGGCCTACCAAAACGGCGCGATGGACGGCTTCAATCTCATCAAGTACGGCACGAACGGAAAGCCCGAAAATCTCGCGCCCTATCAATACGTCAACCCTGCGAAGATCGCGCCCTATCGTACGATTGCGGCGCAATGGGGTTTAGCCGACAATTTCTTTCAGACGCAAGGAAGTGGAAGTTTCATCGCGCACCAAGATCTGATTCGCGGCGGCACGGCTATCAACACGACCGAGAGTCTGATCGACGATCCGACGACCAACGCTGCATGGGGATGCTTCTCACCGGCCGGCGCGAAGACCTCACTGATAACGACCGACTTGCAATACGAGGCCGACAAAGGGCCGTTTCCGTGCACAACCAACTTTCCGTACCCTAACCAGTACCTGACGCTCGGCGATCTGATGAACGCCAAGAACGTTCAGTGGAAGTACTACACGCCGGCGCAAACCAAAGGGACGGTCGGCGCGCTTTGGAACGCCTACCTCGTCATCGCCTCGATCTGCAACGCGCAAGGCAAATGCAGCCCGAACATTTCGTCGCCCGAGAGCAGCATTTTTTCCGACATCAGCAACGGTACGCTGCCGCCGATGTCGTGGGTAATTCCCGACGCACCCAACTCCGACCATCCCGGTTACTCCTCGAAGGACACCGGCCCATCGTGGGTGGCGAGCGTCGTCAACGCAATCGGCGAGAGCCAGTACTGGAACACGACGGCAATCGTCGTCGTCTGGGACGATTGGGGCGGCTTCTACGATCCGGTCCCGCCGCCGTTTCAAGACGATCAGGGCGGCGCGGGCTTCCGCGTACCGATGCTCGTCATCTCGCCCTACGTAAAGACGGGCAGCGGCAGCCACGGCGGCTATATCTCGCACACTTTATACGGCTTCGGGAGCATCGTCCGATTCATCGAGGACAACTGGAAGCTCGGGCGGCTTGGCACGACCGATCAAAGCTCGGCGAGCATCGCGAACATGTTTAACTACAAGCAGTCACCGCGTGGGTTCAAAAAGATCTCGTCGCCTTACGACGAGCGGTACTTCCTCCGCCAGAAGCCTTCGGGCTTGCCGGTCGATACCGAATAGCGCGTATGCGCGCGCCGGCGGCGCTTGCCCTCGCTTCGACCGTTTCGAGCCTTGCACTCACCGCCTGCGCCGCAGGTTTGTTTGCGCCGCCGCGTAGCGGGGTCGTTTCGAGCCCTTTGGCTTCGCTGCGGACAGGCTCCGCGCCGTTAAGCGCGCAGTCGAAGAATCCTATCGCGCACGTCGTGCTGATCGTTCAAGAGAACCGCAGCTTCGATAACCTTTTCGCGCTCTTTCCGGGAGCCGCCGGCGCGACGCGCGGCGAGGAGAAAATAAAGTCGGGTAACGGTTACGTCGACAAGTGGGTGACGCTCACGCAGCACTCGCTGACTATGAAGGAAGACGTGGCGCACTGCCATTCGTCGTTCGAAACCTCTTACGACGATGGAAAGATGGATGGTTTCAACCTCGTTCCGGTCAGTGCGTGCAGCAAGAACGGCAGGCCTGCCGGCACGCTTGTGTACCAATACGTCGAGCAGAGCCTCATCAAGCCGTACTGGGACATGGCGCAGCAGTGGATTTTAGCCGATCATATGTTCCAAACTCAGGGCAGCGGGAGCTTCACCGCACACCAAGACTTGATTCGCGGCGGAACCGAAATCGGCGATTCTAAAAGCCTCATAGATTCGCCCGACGGCTGGCCTTGGGGCTGCGACGCGCCGCCCCACGTCGTGACAAAGACAATCTCCCTGCGCGGCTACGTCGGCTTGAATGGTCCCTTTCCGTGCTCGAACAAGTTTCCGAACTATTCCTCGGACGGATACGCGACGCTGCGCGACCTGCTCGACGCGGCCGGCCTATCCTGGAAATACTACACGCCGTGCTTCAGCAACTCTGACGGCTGCACGCGAGGCAGCGGCTGCCCCGACTGCGACGGAGACTTGCTCAACGCATTCGACGTGATCCATCCGGTGCGCTACGGCTCGGAATGGGGAACGAACGTCTCGATGCCGGAGACGAACATCTTGCGTGACATCAAACATAACGCGCTTCCCGCCGTCGCCTGGGTAATTCCCTCCGACGACGACTCCGACCATCCGGGCGAGAAGGCGGACAACGGCCCCTCGTGGGTGGCGAGCGTCGTCAATGCGATCGGCAACAGCAAGGACTGGAAGTCGAGCGTCATCGTCGTGCTCTGGGACGACTGGGGCGGCTTCTACGACAACGCTCCGCCGCCGTTTCAAGACCGCCACGGCGGGCTTGGCTTCCGCGTCCCGGCGATCGTGATATCGCCTTACGCGATCGAAGGGAAGTCGAGGGGCGGCTACGTAGCGCACACCCAATACGAGTTTGGCAGTATCCTCAAATACATCGAGCAGAACTGGAACCTTGGCTCGCTTGGAACGAGCGACGTCCGCGCGACGAGTATCGGCAACCTCTTCGACAACTCGCGGCAACCGCGCGCGTTCAAGAAGATCGCGTCGAAATATTCGGCCGAAGACTTCGAGAGCCGGCCCCTGAGGCTGCAGCACGGCGATCCAGAATAGCGAGAGGGCTCGCATTGGAGTAATTCGAAGGCCCTGACGTGACAGCATCGGCGAAGCCTTCCATTGATTGGGCTACGCCAAAGTGCGACAGCGTCGCGGACGCCGTCGCGGCCGGCCGGGCTCTGCGCTCGCGCGCGTCACGTCGCGGTCAAGCAGCCTGGCGGCCCGGATCCGACCGTCCCGATCCGGTAGCCATCCTGCAGCAAAGCGACGAAGGCCGGCTCGTCGATCTGCTTCCAATTCGCTACCGAAGGATGCTCGTCAACCCGTTTACCTTTTATCGCGGCGCTGCAGCGATTATGGCCTCGGATCTCGCATCGTTGCCGGTATCCGGAATTCGCACGCAGATTTGCGGCGACGGTCATCTTTTAAATTTCGGCGGCTTCGGCACGCCCGAAAACCGGTTCGTCTTTGACGTCAACGATTTCGACGAGACCACGCTGGGAGCGTGGGAGTGGGACGTGAAGCGCCTCGTCACGAGCGTGATCATTGCAGCCCGGCATCTCAAGCTTGCGCCCTCCGAATCGCGGATGGCGGCTTTACAGTGCATCCGCGCGTATCGAGAGAGAGTCCGCGGCTATGCGGTGATGAAGGTGCTCGAGGTTTGGTACGACCGGCTTAGCGAAGCACGGCTGAACGAGATCGTAAGCTCCGCTCGCACGCGGCGCCAGTACCACGCTTCGGTCAGAAAAGCTAAGGCCGAAACTCGCGCACACGAGTTCCCGAGCTTCGTGCGCGAGATCAGCGGTGCCGTGAAAATCGTTGACAACCCGCCGCTGCTTTATCATCCCAAAGACGCAGCGCCGTTTTTCGAGATGGTTCGCGCGGCGTTTACGGCGTATCGGGAGACGCTCTCCCACGATCTTGGGGCGCTCTTCGACAGATTTACGCTTCGCGACGCCGCGTATAAGGTGGTGGGCGTCGGCAGCGTTGGAACGCGTTGTCTGATCGCGCTCTTCACTGCGGCCGAAGACGACCCGCTCGTTCTGCAGATGAAAGAGGCGCGGCCTTCGGTATTCGAAACCTACGCCGGAGCGCCCCCGTTCGACTCTCAGGGCGAGCGAGTCGTAACCGGCCAACGCGCGCTGCAAGCCGCAAGCGATTTGTTTGTGGGCTTTGCAAAAGCGAGCGACGGCCACGATTATTACGTTCGGCAGCTGCGCGATATGAAGACCTCGGAAGACGTCGACGACATGTCTGCTATCGACCTGGCCGACTACGCCGATTTTTGCGGCTGGTGCCTGGCGCGCGCGCACTCCAAAGCCAGCGGATCGGCGGCGATGATCGCCGGCTATCTCGGACGTTCCACCGCCTTCGACGAAGCCGTCGTACAGTTCGCCGAATCGTACGCGAATCAGAACGAGCGTGACTACGATGCGCTCGTCGACGCAGTCCAAAAGGGCAAGGTAAAAGCCGCCGCTGCGCAACCAAAGAGCGGCTAGCGGTTCACCCTACCCCGTCGGACGCGCGACGTGCCAATGCCCGCCGGCAAACGGTAAGCCGTTGCCGTTAGCTTGATCGGGACCCGAATCGCCCGAGAACATGTAGAGCGGATGGTTCTTGTAGTCCCACTGCATGCCGGTGCCGTCGGAGCGAGTGACGACCGAGAAGCCGTCCCTTGCTTGCGCACCCGCACTGGGCGCGAGCACGAGCCAAACGCTCAGGCAGCCGCCCGTGCATTTTCCGCCGGTCGGCGTGTCGACGTCCAAGAAATAGAGCGTGTGATCGTTTCCCGGATTGACGAATCCAGGCTGACCTGCGACCGTCTGCTGAACCGGCACGTTTGATTTCTGCGGGTTCGTCGGCGGCGGCCCACCGTACGCTAGGCCTGAACCGCCGGAGCCGCCGCCACCGCATGCGGCCAACGCTATGGCCGCGGCCGCTGCTGCAATTCGTGAAGATTGTCTGAACATGCGTCGTGTGCTTCCTTGATTAGAGAATCGCGATATGGGGGCTTGTGCGCACGATACACGAAGGCGATGAAAGAAGTGTGAAGGGATTCCGAGAAGAGCAGTTGCCGGAGCAAATGACGTGGAGATTTTGATTGCCGAAAAAGGCGCTTTCTATTTCGACCCGGTGATTACGCTGGAGGAGGCCCGCGGTCGCGCGAGCGCGCACAAGGTCTCGGCCTTTGGAACCTTATCCCGGCTTCTCTCACGGCCTAAAGCCGAAGATATTGCGATCTCGGACGAAGGCATCTGGTACCTTCCGGTCTGGCACGCAAAGGCCGATCTTCACTTTCTTTACGATCGGCGTGAATCGTATAAGATCCCGATCAAGGGACGTCACGTGATTAGAGTTAGCGTGGGCGCGACCGATTATGCGCTCGCGGCCGGCGCCTTAGAGTTGCCCGTGGTTGAACACTGCGAGCGAAAAGAGCAACGAGAGCTTTGGCTCGACGGGCTCAGCAATCAACCCGTAAAGGCTCAACCTTATCTCGAGGCGGGCGCGATACCGGTCGACCTCGACGAGTTCGCGCCCGCCGGCGCGAAGATCGTCGCGCCGGTGATCCGAGCCTCGGCGGTCATTCGAGCGCTGCTGGGAGAGGATCTTCGTCCGGTCGACGCCGACGAGATCGAAAAGGAGCACGTCAACGTCGAGTGCATCGATCTCCATCTGCGACCCACGTATAACTTCAAATGCGTTTGGACAACAAAGAGTAAGTCGGTCGACCTGGCTGTCGATGCGATCACCGGAGAACTGCAGACCCGGCCTTCGGCGGCGATGGCTGTGGTCGCCAAACTGATGACACCCGAAACGCTTTTTGACCTTGGCGCGGAAACGCTCAACGTGATCGTCCCTGGCGGCGCGATCGCGCTGAGAGTAGCGAAGGCGCTCTCGAACAAACGCGAAGCCTGATCCAGCTCGGCTCGGTCGCGGGGCCTTGATTCTTTAGCCCGCTCTCTGTTATATATTGGAGTTACAATATATTGAGGAGTCGGCATATGCAGAGAACCGGGGTTCGGGACCTTCTACCGCTGAGCCCAAAGACGTTTCACGTACTTCTCGCCCTAGCAGGCGAGGAGCGGCATGGATACGCTATCGCCAAAGCAATCGAAGCCGAAACCGAGGGCATGATTCGGCTCACGCCCGGAACTCTCTACCCCCTGATTCGCCAAATGCTCGTGGACGGCTGGATCGTCGAGGTTTACGGCAGCGATGGCGACGACCCGCGGCGCCGGCTCTACCGTCTGTCGCCGCTCGGGAGGCGGATTGCCCAAGCGGAGGCAGCGCGCATGAACGATTTGGTCCGCCTCGCGCGTTCGCATAAGCTGTTGACGGCGGCGGGACAAACGTGAAGCTGCCGCTGCGCTTTCTCTTAGAGGTCGCGCTGTTCGCCTATCCGGCTGATTTCCGCGAGAGGTTTCGCGAGCAAATACTGAGCGACGTGGAGGAGTCGCGCGCGCATTCGCTCGCAGCAGCGCTCGACATCGCCGGGAACGGCCTGCGGATGCGGATCGGCCTCTTGGCGAACGACCTTGTCTACGCCGCACAACGGCTGTTGCGGCTGCCGCTCTTCGTCGGCGTCGTCGTCATAACGTTTGCGCTTGGCATCGGTGCAAACGTCGCCGTTTTTACGGTTCTCAACGCGGTGCTGCTCAAACCGCTTCCCTATCACGACCCCGGCAGGCTCGTGGTCTTCCGCTACGTCAACACGAAAACGGCTGCACTGGGAGCCGATCTCTCCGTGCCCGAGCTCGGGGACTTTGGAAGACAGCGTGCGTATCTCGCGGAGGTTGGCGGCGTCGTTCGCGATCAGGCGACGCTGACGGGCGCCGAAAAGCCGGTCGCCATCAACGGTTTAGACGTCACGCCGCCGGTCTTCGCCGCGCTAGGCATCGCGCCCGAGCTCGGCCGGTTTTTCGCCGAAGCCGACGAGGCCCGCGGCGCGCATAGCGTCGTGATCTCCGATCCGCTTTGGCGTTCGTACTTCGGCGCTGCCCAAAACGTCGTGGGCAAGGCGGCGGTGCTCGATGGCACCACCTATCAAATCGTTGGCGTCACCCCGCCGGGGTTCAGAGTTCCGCTGCCCGATTCGGGCCTTTTGAATGCGCCGGACTTCATCGAAGTGCAACCCGACGCCGCGCCGCCCAGCACGCGGGGTGCGCAGTACATTGGAACGATTGCCCGACTGCCCTCAGGGGTCACGGTCGCGGCGGCCAACGCGGCTCTGCAGCTGACTTCGCGGCGCTTGCAGCGCTCCTATCCTGTCGAAACGGGGCTCATCTATTACGTTCGCCCGCTCGACGACGTGGTCTTCGGAGATTTTAAAGCAGCGCTGTGGACTGTGCTTGGCGCGGCGATTGGAATTCTCATCATCACCTGCGCAAACGTGTCGAACATGCTCCTTTCGACCGCCTCGAGTCGCGAGCGCGAGTTCGTGCTGCGCTCGGCCTTGGGAGCCTCAAGCCGACGGCTCGGCGCGCAACTGCTGACTGAGGCCGGCCTGCTGGCGACCGTAGGCGGCATCGCAGGCGTCGCTCTGGCATATGCGTCGCTCGCCATCTTGCGCCCGGCGCTGGCGGCGTTTCCGCGTTCGCAAACGATCGCACTGGACGGCTGGGCGTTGGCTTATGCAATGGCGGTCATCGTCGCGGCCACGATTCTGGCCGGCTTTTGGCCGATGCGCGCGATCGCGCGCCCCGATCTTTCGGTAGCCCTCAAGGCGGCCGGACGCACGACCGATTCGGCAACGAACAACGCGGCGCGCTCGGCGCTCGTCGTCGTCGAGGTGTCGCTTGCGCTCGCCTTGGTTGCGCTGTCGGGGTTGATGCTGCGCAGTTACTTTCTGATGACCCGTAGCGATATCGGAGTCCGCCAAGAGGGTCTCTGGGTCAGCTCACAAGTCAACCTTCCGGCCTTCCGTTACCCGACGCTCTCGGACCGTGCGGCGTTTCAACAGCGCCTGTCGACGCAGCTGCGAGGTCTGCCCGGTGTTGATTCGGCCGCGCTTGGTCTCAACTATCCGCTTTCGAACATCCATTTCTTCTTCGATCTCGACATCGTCGGCCGTCACTTCGCGCCGGGATCCAACCCAATCGCGCTACTGAACGTCATCTCTCCGAACTATTTCGACACGATGGGCATTCCGCTGCTGCGCGGCCGAGTCTTTAGCACGGATGACAGCGCGCAGTCGCTGCCGGTAGCCCTCGTTAACGAAACCTTCGAGCGGCTTTACGCGCTCCACGGCAACGCAATCGGGATGCAGCTGATCTCGGCCGGCGTCAATAAGACGGGCCGCGCGACGCGAACGGTTGTCGGCGTCGTTCGAGACGCCCGCGACACTCTCACGAGGGAGACTCGCCCGGTTTATTACGTCCCGGTCGCGCAGACGCCGATCGATTTCTTTTCGGTGATGCTTCGCAGCAACTTAAGCGGCGGCACGCTCACCGCAGAGCTTGCGCGAGCCATGGAAACAACCGATCCGCAGATGGCCGCGCCGGCGCTCCAGTCGTACGGCGATCTGGTCGCTGCGGCCACGGCGCACGCCCGCTCCGTCGGCAGTTTGCTCGGAGCGTTGGCGTGCATCGCCATGCTGCTCGCCCTTTCTGGAATCTTTGGGGTCGTTTCGTATAGCGTGACGCAGCGCTACCGCGAGTTCGGCGTGCGCATCGCGCTTGGAGCGGCGGCGCGCCACATCGTTCTGGACGTGCTCGGTCGATCGCTGGCGATTACGGGGGTGGGGATCGCCATCGGCTTGGTGATCGCCGCAATCGGAGGACGCGCCGTCGCGTCGCAGCTCTATTTCCTTTCGCCGTTCGACCCCATCACGTTCATGCTTGTAGTCGCGCTGCTGTTGGCGAGCGCCGTCGCCGCCGCAGCGATTCCGGCGATTAGGGCCACGCGGATCGACCCCGCGGTCGCGCTGCGATGCGAGTGAATGCGATGGACGTTCGGCGAGCGGGCACGTCGCCGGCACGACGCTATCTGTGGTTTGGAATCGGCGTCGCGCTCGTCCTCGCCGCAATCGTTGCGGCCGTTGCGCTCACGCGTCCGGCCGGACCGGGGCTCGCCGTCGATCGCTCGACGATCGTCGTTGACACCGCCCAACGTGGTACGTTGTCGATCTCGGTGGCAGCGGCAGGCGTTTTGGCGGCCGAAAACGTTCACGTCGTCGACGCCGTCGAACCGGGCGTCGTCGAAAGCCTCGACGTCAAGCCGGGTAGCGTCGTCGCTCCCGGTGAGGTTATCGCTGCGATGCAGAATCCGGAGACGAGAGCTGCGCTGGTCCAAGCTTCGTCCGCGCTAAAAGTTGCTCAAGCCCAGCTGCGCAGCGCACAGGCCGAATCGCAGGCCTCGGGGCTGGCGCAACGCTCGGCCCTTGAAACCGCGCAGGCGCAAATGGAGGTCGACGCCACGAACTTCGGAACGCTCGCGCAGTTGCACCGGAGCGGCTACGTCGCCGACTCGACCTATCAGATCGCGATAATCAAACGCAACGAATCGCGACGGGAGGCGGAGATCGGCCGCTCTCAAATCGGCGTCGATGCGGCCGATCAAGGAGCTCGAGTCGCGGCCGCACAAGCCCAAGTAGACAACGCCCGCGCGCTCCTGAGCGCAAAGCTCGAAGAGGCCTCGGCGCTTATCGTCCGCTCGTCCATTCCGGGCATCGTTCAAAGCGTCGCCGTCGATCCCGGTGCGCGGCTCGACGCCGGCACCGAGATTGCCACCGTTGCCGACACGGCAACGCTCAAGGCCGTCTTGCAAATCCCCGAGACTCAAGCGCACGAGGTCTTCGTCGGGATGGCCTGCGAGGTCGATACCGGAAACGGAACCATCACCGGGCGGATCGAGCGCATCGCCCCCACCGCCAATAGCGGCAGCGTCGCGGTTGACGTCGCACTCGGTCGCGCGTTGCCGACCGGCGCTCGGCCTTCGCTCAACGTCAACGCAACCATCGTAGTCTCGCGCATCGCCGACACCGTCTCAATCCAACGTCCCGCAGGCGCCGCGGACGATTCGACCGTCGAGCTTTATCGCGTCGCACCCGGCGGCACGCAGGCCGAACTCGTTTCGGTTCGCCTCGGACGCGGATCGGTCGATCGCGTCCAGGTACTCTCCGGCTTGCGGGCCGGAGAGACCGTTATCGTCTCCGATACGTCAGGCTATGCCGGACGATCTTCGCTTAACTTACGCTAGGAAGAGTCATGCCAATGCTTCACCTTCAGGGAGTCTGCAAAAGCTACTACACCGACCAACTCGAGACGCGCGCGCTGCTGGATATCAATATGAGCGTCGAGCAGGGCGAATATATCTCGATCGAAGGTCCGTCCGGGTGCGGAAAGTCGACGCTTCTCTCGATACTCGGTCTGCTCGACTCCCCGAGTTCCGGAACCTACACGCTCGACGGACGCTCGATAGCCGGACTCTCGATCGACGAACGGGCGGCGGTTCGCAATCGCGCGATCGGCTTCATCTTCCAAAGCTTTAATCTCATCGGCGATCTCGACGTGCGAAGCAACGTCGAACTTCCGCTCATCTATCGAGGCGTAACGCCTGGCGAGCGCCGGAGGCGTGCCGACGAAGTGCTCGAGCGGGTCGGTTTGGCGCACCGCGCGCGCCACTTTCCGGCGCAACTATCCGGCGGTCAGCAGCAGCGAGTCGCGGTGGCGCGCGCGCTCGCTGGGTACCCGGCCGTCCTCTTAGCCGACGAACCGACCGGCAATCTCGATACCGTCAACGGAGAGTCCGTCATGGAGATGCTCGCGGATCTGCACGCCGAAGGTGCAACGATTGTGATGGTCACGCACGATCGCCGCTTCGCGCATTACGCAGGCCGAACGATCGGCTTGCTCGACGGGCGGCTCACGGATTCACCCGAACCCGTCGAAATGCGGCTCTAGTTATCCGACGTAAAACCGTTTAGTATCGTCGCGCGGAGGTACCGCCGTTACAAAGCAGCGCATCGCGTAAGCTAACCGCTGGTGCGCTTCCAGACGCTTTTGAGCGAAAGCGACCGCGCCATAGGCAGTCTCGAGTACGTCGTTGGCGTCATCTGAGAAATACGCGACGTACCGAGCGAAGCAGCCCGATCGTACGGCCGCGACCTCGATGGCCCGACTCAGCCGTTCGGAGAAATCCTCACGACCCGCGACGTACGCGGTAAGACGATGCAAGAAGCCGATGGCGGTTGCTCGCTCAGCCTTTGAAAGCGTCCGCAAGAGCGGAATCGCCCGTTGCACCGCATCGTAAAGCACGCCGGCAACGCCCTCCTCGAAGGCCGCGAAGCCTTCACCGGCAGCTTCTTCTTCCTGCGCAAAGAGGTCGCATCCAATCGACCGGTCTCGCGTCGCGAGCAAGTGAGAGAGAGCCCGTAAGTGCCAGTCGCGCCGCTCGAAACTGCTTCGGCCGAACGTGCGTCCGATCGTCGCCGCCGCCCGAGCCGCGAGCCCCTCGTACCTAAAGGTCAACGCGGTAGCATAGCTTTCATGCGCGGCTTGACGGGCGCGATCTGCAGAACCGGCGGCGCTGAGATGACGGGCCGTTTCAATGTCAAGCGAGACGCGATCCCAGGCCGCGGGTGCGAGATTCGTTAAATCCTCCGTGCAAGTCCAGCGCTTTCCGAGGCGCAGTGCCGCTCGCGCCAGCGTCACTTGACTGCGATAGGCGTCGCAGTGGCGCGTTCGAAGAATCGCGTTTGCCCCGGTAGCGAGTCGTTCCGCGTCCGCATCCTCTCCGCGATGCAAAGCGATCTCGCCCCGCAAAAGGCTGCTGGAGGCAAGCTGCCGCAGCGCAAACGCCGCAACGCTGAGGCGCTCGGCTTGATCCAGTAGCGCCACAGCGTCTTGGATGCGGCCGCAGCGAAGCCTCGCTTCGGCCTGGGCGAGCATCGCTCGTGCCTTCCACGGGGGTGAATTGCGCGCGATGCGACTGAGATTGGTTGCCACCAGCTCGATTTGACGCACACAACCGCGATAGCGGGCTCGCAAGAACGCCAGCCATTCCAGTTCGAAGCGAATCTCCGAGTTCTGCGTCAGGTCGCGGGCGGCACTTGCAAATATCGGCAACAGCTCCCGCTCGGCTTCAGCCTCCTTCGCGTTGATCGTTTTAGACTGCGCTCGCAGCGTTGCCACGAGCGGAGAGAAGGCGACCTGCTGGCCCTGCGCTTCGACGTCGTTGCCGGCCTCGACCGAGGCTCTCATCGTCAGCATGGCGGCCCTCTCACCGAGACGGGCGCCGTTGAGCCGCAAGATTGCAGCCGCGACCGCGGGCTCGAGCTCCGAAACCAGCTCGGCAAGCGCTTCGAGCGGATCTACAGCGGCGCCGTGCTCCTTTTCGGGCGGATCGGCGCCGGGCGTCACAACGAGTTTGCAAATGTGCGACGCGAGGACCGCTACGGCTCGCGCGCGCCGGCGCTGCAAATGCCGCATCGATACCCGCAGCCGCTGCGCGGTGTCGGTTCTCGAAACGCGACCGTCGAGATCCGCCGTTAGAAGCAGGTCGCGAAGCCGCGTCTCGGGCCATATTCCCTTGAATGCCGCCTCGATGACGTGGCCGAGCGCTTCTTGCGGGCTGGAGATACCGGTTGCCGCACAGAGCCGTTGAGCCAAGGGGAGACCGGCGAGCCGCAAAGGATCGTCGGCACGCCTCAGCATCCGGCGAACGTCGGCCTCCATCTGCAGTTGCACGCGATTGTCGCGATCGAGTTCGAAGGATGGGTAGAGCGCTATCGCCACGCTCAAAGTATAAGAGATTTCCGTTCCGCCAGTCATCACGGAATTTTCACGTGGCCCTACGTGCGGGGCATGCTAACACTTGATATGTTTTGATTTGCGCGACGTTACGATCGCGATCCAATTTTAAAAAATGACACAGATGCGACACTTTACTCAGGTTTATAGGAGGCGAGTATATACCGCTGAATTCGGCGTTAATGCGCGATAAGATTTGCGCAATGAATACGACAATTTCAGAGGAGGAACCACACGCATGAAACGAGTTTTGTGGTTGCGTTCGCTGATCGCACTAACGACGCTATTCGTACTGATTCTCTGCCAGGAAACGTGGACACTGGCAGGCGTTACGGGCAACTTGTCGGGTACGATCAAAGACGCGA
Source organism: Candidatus Cybelea sp. (assembly GCA_049578945.1). Lineage (GTDB taxonomy): Bacteria > Vulcanimicrobiota > Vulcanimicrobiia > Vulcanimicrobiales > Vulcanimicrobiaceae > Cybelea. The sequence goes on from JBAUMX010000025.1 coordinate 12,870, forward strand.
ACGGTGCGCCCGTGGCCGGCGCGCACGTGCAGGCCGTTGGGCCTTCGGAGACCCGCTCCGCGACGACCGATGCCACCGGCCACTTCGTGATTCTGTCGCTCGCTCCGGACACGTATACGGTGAGTTTGAGCCTGCAGGGCTATCAAAGTGTCTCGTTCCCGGGCGTAACTATATTTGCAGACCAGACGCAGAACGTGGCGTATACGATGGTCAAAGCGTTGAAGACGATCGCCACCGTTACGTCGCAGGCGAGCTCGTCGCTCGTAAGATCCGGCGTCGGCAGCGATCTGTACAGCGTCAACTCCGCTCAGGCCTCAGCCGCGGCGGCGTTGGGTGGCGGCGGTAACCTCAATAATGCCTATTCAGCGATGGCGTCGGTACCCGGCGTTCAAACCTCAATGGGCGGTATGGGCTGGAATTACAACGCGGCGTACGTTCGCGGTCAGAACTCGTTCTACACCGGCTTCGAGTACGACGGGATCCCGGTCAACCGCGCGTTTGACAACTATAATTCCTCGACGGAGTCGAGCCTAGGGTTGCAAGAGCTGCAGGTCTACACCGGCGGCGGACCAGCGTCCATTGCCTCGGCCGGCACGGCCGGGTTCATCAACCAGGTCATCAAGACCGGCACCTTCCCGGGCTTCGCAACGGCGAATCTCGGGGTCGGATACCCTGCGTTCTACCACCAGGCCTCGGTCGAGTTCGGCGGGTCGACGCCCGACCGGACGTTCAGCTACTACGTCGGCCTGAGCGGCTACAACCAAACGTACAATTTTCTCGACAACAGCAACGGCGCAGGCTATATGACGCCGGGCGGCATCTACTCCGGACCGGCGGCCGTCAGCTTCGGCATTGCCTACGTGTGCACGACTCCGAACTGCCAGGGGGTGAAGCCGTCGTGTCCGATCCTGGCTCCGCCCGACAACCTGAGCGGGGCCGGCTGTTGGACCTATTTCAGCGGACTTACCGGCGCACCCCAGCAGATCAGCAGCCGCGAAAACGTCATCAATCTCCACTTGGGTATTCCAAAACACAACGGCCTTCGCGACGACGTGCAGCTGATGTGGAGCGGCTCCGCCCTCAACAACTACTTTTACCAATCGCCCAACGACGTCGGCACCACCTACCAGCAGTTTTCGTGGGGGCTCTTTCATGGGCCGTACGCGCCGCCGACGTGCGGGCAGCGCACGATCGTCGCGTGGGCGAGTCTTTCCACGAACGCCTGCGATCTAACCACCAACGGCGGTAGCACGCCGGCCGGATTCTACCTGGGATACGGCGACAACATCGCCTACAACGTCGCGTTCGGCGCGCCGATCGCACGCAGCGCAAGTTCGTTTAAACCGCCGGGACTGTATTTTGCTCCCGACACTCCGGCGCACGCGTTCAACGGCCCGATTCCGCTCTTTGACAACGACATCAATACCATTTTGAACAATACCGGCATCACGAAACTACAGTATACCTATGCGCTGAGTCAGTCGGCGTATCTGCGCGCGTACGGTTATACCTTCTACTCGAATTGGTTGCAAAACGGTCCGCTCTTCGGTGCGACCGATCAGGCGGTCTTCTCACCAAGCGCGGCTCAATATCTCTTGATAACCCATACCAGCGGCGGCTCGCTCAGTTTCAACGATCAAATCAACGATCAGAACCTGATCGATTTGAGTGGAAACTACACCAGCGCGAGCGTGACCCGCTTCAGTAACAACTCGGCGTATGCGGTCTGCCTAAGCGGTTCCGGGTGTTCGCCGATCGGTTATATGGCCAAGACCGGTAACGGATTTACGTGCTACGACCCGACGACGGGCAAGGCGGAGATCTGCTTGAGCAGCGGCTACTACGACGTCGCTACCAAGAGCCAGGTGACGCCGACGTGGGTGAGCAACGCGGCAACCGGCCCAACCAACTGGCCGAATTCGTTCGCACCGGCGGGATCGCCGGCCGCGCGCGCCGGCGCGACGTGGGACTCGTTGTGGGCCGGTAACGCGACCGGGTCGTACAACACCGTCGGGCCGCGCTTTACTAACGTGTCGCTCGGCGATCAATACCGGCCAAGCGACAAGCTCCTGTTTAACGCTGCGATTCGGTACGATAACTTTACCTACGACATGCCGCAATCTGCCAACGCCGCGGATGCATTTTACGCCAACATGACGGCCAACTACACGTGCGTATTTGCGTCGAACAGTCAGGTACTCACCGTGCCGCTTGCGCCTGGAGGGCAGCCGCCTGCTCCAGCGCAATACGTTAACGGCGACTGTAACGCCGCAGCCGCGGCGCTCTTTCCTAACGGACCACGCACCGGATGGGTCCATCCCAACGGCAAACCTCAGGATGGCGTTGCAGCCCCGAACTTTACGGCAAGCTCGCCGTCTTCATACTCGCTGGACTACTGGCAGCCGCGTTTCTCGGCGACCTACACGCTCTCGCCCGATACGGTCATTCGAGGATCCGCGGGCCGCTTCACGCAACCGCCGATCTCGGCCTCGGTTCAGTATCTCAGCTTGACCGGCGACGACCGTTCGATATGGAACAGCACGATGAACCTCGGGTTTTTCTCGCCGTTCCACGCGATCCCGGGAATTTCTTCGGATCAGTATGACCTGTCGCTGGAGCATCACTTCGCCGGAACGGACATGAGCTTTAAACTGACGCCGTTCTTCACGTGGATCAGCCAGTGGCAGCAGCAGACCTTTATCGGGTCGGGCTTCGTGACCCAGGTACCGGTCGGCGCGAACCGTGACTACGGCGTGGAGTTGCAGTTCAATAAAGGCGATTTCACGCGCAACGGGCTTTCCGGTCAATTCGCCTTCACCTACACCAACTCAAAAGTCCAGTTCCAAAACGTATCGCTCTCGACCGGCGGCGTCGTTCCAAACACGACCATCGCGCTGAATCAAGCGATCCAGCAGTACAACTCTCTTACCAAAGGCGGCGGCGGCGCGGCCTGCTATCGCGAACAGCAGCCGGTCTCGTGCAACGCCAAGCCGATCGTCGTCGGAAGCACGACCTACGACGTGATCGAGAACCCCTATTACAAGGACGCGCCGCAGGGGCTGCTCGATCCCAACGGATGGTACAACCCGTACACGACCGCGATCGCTCCAAACCTGAACTCCGCGAACACCAGCTATATCTCGCCGGAGATCGCCTCGTTGATTCTGAACTGGCGGCACGACAAGCTGGCAATCACGCCGAGCTTCGCGTTCCAAACCGGCGGATACTACGGCAGCCCGCTCGATATCCAAGGGCTCGATCCGCGAGCCTGCACGCTGAACTCGGCTGCCACGGGCATCACCAAAGTCTCGCCAAAGACCAATCCGCTGCAGTGCAACTATCTCGATGCCAACGTCCTCGGTACCGGACCCTTTGGCTACCTCTACATACCCAATCCGCAGACCGGAACGTTTGCCTCGCTAGGTGCATATCAGAATCCGTCGCTGATCGTCGGCAATCTGCAGCTCTCGTACGACGTCAGCCCGAAAATTCGGTTGACCCTGCTGGGCGCCAACCTCTTCCACACGTGCTTCGGCGGGTCGTCGGAGCCGTGGACGGCGGCAAATCCTCCAGGCTACGCCGTCTGCGGATATGCGGGGGCAGGCGCCTCGCTCAACACCACCGTCTATCCCAGCAACTTCTACAACGGCACCAGCATGTTTGACTTCCCGGCCAATAAGGTCCATCCGCTCTACACCCAAAGTTACTATCCGTCAACGCTCATTAACGGTGCGATCGGCGGCGGACCGCCGCCGATCAACCTCTACTTTAACGCACAGTTGCGGATCTAACCGATCGTGGCATGAGCTGGGGGAACCCGAGGGACGCGAGCACAAAGCGACGGTCGGCTCGCGCCCCTCGGCTTTGACCCGACTTTTTATATCTTTTTATGATTTTTGTTTAAGGAGCGTGATACGCTTGCGCCGTGCTCGCAAATATGCTGGATGCGACGGATGCGCCCGCAACCGGCGAAAACTACGTTTTTGGACCCTTTCGACTCGATCCTAGACGCCGGTTGCTCATGCGCGGGTCGCAAGTCATTCCGATGCCCGAGCGGATTTTCCAGGTTCTGTCGATCCTTATCGAAGCAAAAGGTGACCTCGTGCAGCGAGAGACGATTGCCTTGCGAGTTTGGCCAGATACGGCGGTCAGCGAAGGAAACATCGCGCAGCACGTCTACTGCCTGCGCCGCCTCCTGGGGGAGCACGCCCACGATCGCGCCCTAATCATGACCGCAAGCCGAAAGGGCTATCGGCTAACCGTTCCGGTCAAGGTGGAGCGCGCGCCCGAGTTTGCCGACGCGAGTGTGGCTGAGAACGACGCCGACCTGGAATCGTTTTGCGAGTTCGGCCGGGCAAGCTACTTTCTCGAACGCCGCACCGCTCCCGCATTGAGGAAAGCGATCGAGATGCTCGAGTCGGCTCTTCGCGACGATCCCAAGAACGTGCCGGCGCTTATCGGTCTCGCGAGAGCCTATTCGCTGCTGGCGGAGTATTGGCACGTCCCGGCTGCGGGCGCGCTCGCAAAAGCCAGGGAGGCCGTATGCCGGGCGCTCTCGTTGGCGCCATCGTCGGGAACGGCGCACGCAGTGCTCGCCAACCTTCTCGTCTTCGCCGAATGGAACTGGGCGGAGGCCAAGGCCGAACTCGACGCCGCTCTTCGCTTCAATCCGAATTCGTCGGTCGTTCGGAACAACGCCGTCTATTACTATATCTGCGCAGGCGAATACGATCGCGCACTCTTTGATGCGAAGCGTGCCGTGATGCTGGAGCCGTCCTCGTTGTCACGGCAACTGCTCCTTGGCGTCTCGCTGGTGCATGCCGGAGAATATCGCCGAGGGATTAGCTGTCTTTCGAGCATCGTTGAGAGCGACGGCGGATTCCACGTCGCCCGGCGTTACCGCGCCCAAGCGCTGTTGCTCAACGGCCAATCGGCCGAAGCCCTCGCCGACCTGCTTCTAGTGCCGCAAGAGAACGCCGAGGATCCGTACATTCGCTTACCGCTTCTGGCTCGAGCCTTTGCGGAGTGCGCTGAGACGGATCGCGCCGAGCAGATCTACGCCAGCCTGCGAGGCCTTGCCGAGACGCAGTACATCGTCTCGTGGAACCTCGCACTCGTGGCGGTCGCGCTCGATCGTCGCGACGAAGGCATGGCCCACCTCGAACGGGCATTTGCGGAACGGGAGCCGAGTCTGCTTTTCTTAAAGAGCCTCCCGTGGTTCTCTCGAATCGCTGCGCGGCCGCGATTCAAAGAGATGCTGCAAGCCGTCGGGCCGTAACGGCGCAAGGTACCCGGCGAACGGATCCGTCTTTACCTCGTCGCAGAAGTTCTCCAGGTGGAAGCCCGGAATCATTCGATATCCGACGTCGGTTACAAAGGAGTTCCCGGTCGCTTGCGGCTTTCGCTTCGCAACAACCACGACGGCATCGAGAAACACTGGAATGAAGCCGGTACGCGGTGCGGACTCCAAAACCGCTGCGACGTCGTCACGCTTCATCAAGTTAAGCGAACCGCCGAAATCGGCCACGACCCCAGCATTGACGAGCATGACTTCGGTTGATTTCCAGCGGGCGATTTCGCCTTGATCGTGGAGGCTGACCGCATCCCAAATTGCGTCTGCCCGTGCTCGCTCGACGCCATGTCGCCCGGCGATCTCGCGTGCGAGGTTCGCGCTGTCGACTTCGAAGCGGCGGTCTTGACTCATGTATGCCGGCGAAAGGCCGGTATCGTGGAGGATCGACGCGACGAAGACGGCCTCGACGTCGTGCGCAAGGCCCTTGGCTCGCGCGATCAGCTCGGCGAAGAAAAAGGCGCGCAGCGAGTGATTGAAGATCTCGATTGGTTCGCACGCTCGTGCGGTCGCGGCCGCTTCTCTCGAAAGCGCCGAATCGGGAACGTTCAGTCCTGCGACGCTCTTGGGTCCCTCGAAGGCCGCGGGAACCGCCGCAATCGCGCAACACGTATTGAGAAAGTCGAACCGATTCATGAAACCTGCAACGTCACGCCGCCGTAAAGAGTGCGGTGAGAAAATCCTGGTCATGGCCTTTAGGCGGTACGGTCGCCGCCGTCGCCGTTACCTCGACGATGGATGCGACGGGCTTGTCGGCCTTCAGCGCGCTACCGCTGCTCGCCCTACTCCTCATCTTCGGATACGCCCAGCAATTCTCGCTCCCGGAGCTTGGCTTTAGACTTCGAGCGTCGCAGGCGTGGCGCTCCTACGCCGTCGCGATACTCTATCCTGCGATCGCGATGACGGCGATCGCAGCAGCAGCAGCCGCAAGCGGTGCGTTGCACGCGGCACCGATCGTGCATCCGCACCGCGCCGCCTGGGTAAACGTGCTGATCGTCGCCGCCGCAACGATACCCGTCGCGCTCGTAACCGAAGAAGGCTTCTTTCGCGGCTGGCTCTGGGCGTCGCTGCAGCGCGCCGGCGCTAAGCCAGTCGCTATCTTGGGCTTGACGAGCATTGCGTTTGCGCTCTGGCATTGGTCGTCGGTACTTCTGCCCACCGGATTCAATCCGCCGCTCGTTCAGGTGCCGGCCTTCATGCTCAACGCTGTGGCGCTGGGCCTTATTTGGGGATTGCTGCGTTCGATCTCGCGGTCGCTTCTGGTCAGCAGCGTCAGTCATGGCATTTGGAACGGCCTAGCCTACGTGCTGTTTGGCTACGGAAGCCACGTTGGCGCGCTCGGGATCTCGAATACCGCGGTCTTCGCTCCAGAGACTGGATTGCTCGGCGTAGCGGTCAATGCGGCCGGCGTTGCGGCTTTGTGGGCCATGCGCCGCGCCCTTACCTGAGAATCTCACGCGATCGCATAGAGCGTGCCGTCGGTGCTCGAGACGAAAACGATGCCGTCGGCAAGGACGGGCGAACCGACGATCGATCCTAGCGCATAAATACGGTCCAGGGCGACCATGACCCCGTCTAGCGTAAACTCGGAGTAAAAGGCTGCGACGTCGAGATTCCCGTTGCGATCGAGATGTGGCGGGAGGTTGCGCGTCGCGCCATCGGTTTCAAATCGTCCGACGATCTCTCCGGAGCGCGTGTCGACCGCGTAGAGCCGTCCGTCAAAGGTTCCGAAGTACGCGACGTGATCCGCCAGCGCGGGAGACGAGTACGCGAACGCTCCATATGGCACGGAGAATCTTACGCTGCCCGTTTTTGCGTCCAAAGCTCTGAACCACTTCGAGTCGGAGGTTGTGTAGTAGACCGTCCGACCGTCGACCGCCGGTGAGGAGATGACCCAGCTCCCGTGTTCGTCGTGTTTCCAGACCAGGCGCCCGGTCCGTGCATCCAAGGCGTAGAACTTGCTGTCACGACAACCGAAGTAGACCATCTCGCCGTCAACGGCAGCCGAGCTCGCGATTCCGACTTGGTTGTAGATTTCGCGGTCGTCGCCGGTCTCGAACTTCCACCGCAGCGCGCCGGACCGAGCGTCGAGTGCGTAGAGGTAGCGATCCCAGCTGCCGATATAGACCGTTCCGTTTGCGACCGCGGGAGAAGCGTGGACCACATTGCCGGTCGCGAACTTCCAGCGGAGCCTGCCCGTAGCGGCGTCGATGGCGTAAACGTCGTGATCGCCGCTGCCGACGTAGGCGACACCGCCGGCGACGGTCGGCGACGAAAGAAAGACGTCGAATGGGTCGGGCATCATCTCGGTCTTGGGCGAGATCCCGTGAATCCCGGGAGCGGTGAATCGGCGCTCTCCACCGGTTGTGAAGCTCCACCGCTTCCGGCCCGTTGCTGCATCGATCGCGTAGACGTTACCGTCGCGGCTCGAGATGATCACCGCGCCGTCCGCGACGGCCGGCGTCGAGTTGATCGCCCCTTTTGCAGCGAAACTCCAGATCGACGATCCGTCCGCGATGCGGACGGCGTAGAGGTGACCGTCGGACGCGCCGACGTAGACGGCGTCGCCGTTCACGGTCGGCGACGAGAAGATCTTCGCGTGCGTGTGAAAGCGCCACTTTACCGACGTCAGCTTCGGCGCAGTCGAATCGTAGACGCCCAGGTGCGCCGGACCGCCGCGAAACATGGCGGAGAGCGCGACGGCGAGCACTGTAGCGATAAATCTCATGCCAAAGCGCTTCCATCCAGTACCTGCAAATACTGCAAGCTTGATAGATTTTTGATGGCTCGCGTATCAAATGTTTTCAATTATTTGCGCGCCTACTCTCATAGTCCACCGGCGCCGCTGTTGCTCGCTCAGATAATACGCGATACGATATACTACGTGGAGCGTAACGACCCGGCCCTCTTAATTCTAGCTTCGCTCTTCGCCGGGACAAAGCACGGGTACGCGATCATTCAGGACGTTGAGACACGTACCGGCAGACGCTTGGGCCCCGGAACGCTGTACGGCGCGATTGCCCGGCTCGAAGGGCTCGGATTCATCGAGGGCCGCGCTGCCGAGGAACGCGGCCGCCGCCCATATCGCATCACCGCCGCCGGCCGGCGCGCCTTTCAAGCGCGCCTGAGCGAGCTGCGCGCGTATCACATGATGTTGCGAGGCCTCGCAACCTGGTGAGACCGACATATTCTTTTGGCGACTGCCGTTTCGATCCATCGAGACAGTTGCTCTTTCGAGGCAACGAAGTCACGGCGCTCCCGAACCGCTTGTCCTTCCTTCTTACCGAGCTCGTCGCCGCGAACGGCTCGCTCGTCACCAAAGAGGCCCTAGCGGCCAGCGTCTGGCCGCACGAGGCCGTAAGCGATGGGAATCTCGCGCAACACGTCTACATGCTGCGGCGCCTGCTCGGCGAGCGCGCGCGCGATCACTCGTACATTCTCTCGGTTTCGGGCAGCGGTTACCGCTTTGCATTGCCCGTCATCGAAGCGATGCACGAGGAAGCTCTGGCGGTCGACGAAGCGACGCCTGCGCAGGCGCTACTGCAGAGCGGTGCGGAGCCGTTCCGCAACTACTGCCAAGGCAGCTTCTTCCTCGAACAGCGTACGGCGCCGGCGATCCGGCGCGCGATCGAGTGCTTCGAAGCGGCGCTAGCTGCCGATTCCAACTACCTGCCCGCGCTGATCGGCTTCGCTCGAGCGCACGCTTTGCTGGCCGTGTACTGGCACGTCTCCCCGAGCCTATCCTTTCCGCTTGCCAGGCAGGCAATTGCGCGAGCGCTCGAGCTGGATCCCAACTGTTCGATCGCTCATGCCGTATATTCCGGGATCCTGTGCTTTTGCGACTGGGATTGGAGACGCGCCCAAACCGAGATCGATTTGGCGATCCGCCTGAACCCGGGTTCAACGTTCGTTCGAAACAATGCGGCGTGGCTGTACGTTTGCGCCGGCCGCTATCAAGACGCGCTCGTGCAGGCACAGTCGGCGCTAACGATGGAGCCCGCCTCGCTGCCGCTGCAGCTGCTGGTCGCTCGCGTGCTCGTACATTCGCGTGAGTACTCTAAAGCGATCGCTCTAATGTCGAACCTGCTCGAGACCGATCCGGCGTTCTTCATCGCGCGGCGTTATCGTGCCCAAGCCTACCTGCTCGGCGGGGACCCGGAAAAGGCGCTCAACGATCTAGAGCTGCTGCCGCAAGAGCGCTCGGAGGACCCGAGTTTTCGCTTGCCGATGCTCGGGCGGGCGTGCGCCGAGCTGGGCGATCGAGAGCGTGCGCGTGGAATCTTCAATACGCTGCTCTCGATCGCACGGACCGAGTACGTCGTCTCTTGGAATCTTGCGATCGTCGCGGTCGGTTTGGGTTACCTTGACGAAGCGATGTCCCATCTCAAGACCGCGTACGAGCAACGTGAGGTCACGCTTCCATTCCTGAAGAGTCTCCGATGGTTCGAACCGATATCGGACCGCGCGCCGTTTCGCGAGTTGTTAAAGAAGATCGGACCCTATTCGAGTTCGCGAGTGCACCGAAAACCGGCTCAATTCACATAGCTTGCCCGTCAAACGTCTCGGCTTGCAGCGCGTCTAGGAACCGCTCGAGCTCGGCGGCACGCTGCGCGCCCATTTTTTGTGCGGTCTTCGTTATGAGCCGCGGCGGAATGTCGTGCACGAAGGAACGCAGCGCTTTCACCGCATGAGCGAAACTTTCGGCGTTCTCTCCGGTGAGCGAGAGCATCCGCGCGGCGCCGATATCGCCCAAAAAGTCGAGCGAATCGGCGTCGTGGAGAACGATCGCCTCCGGTTGCGTCCCGGGACTACTGTAGTACATGTGGCCGCGCTCCGCGGCTTGAACTGCCGGCAGTTTCTCCATCGGGAAGCCGGCCGCTTTTAAGATCGCGCCGCTCTGGCGGGCGGCGCACTCGCCGTGCTCGAGCTTCGCATCCTCGCACGGCATGAACGCCGACATATCGTGCAGGAACGCAGCGGCGAAGAGAACGTCGGTATCGACGTGCAATCCGTCGCCTTGCGCGAGCTCCAACGCAATCCGGTAGTTACGCTCGGAATGCTGCCAGCCCCAGGCCGGATGATGGAACTTCGAGCGAGCGAGATCGTAGATCGTTACCTTCCAAGGCGCATCCAGCGGAATGCCGGTTGCAGTTTGCGCGGGTTGCGCGACCGCGAGCAACAGCGCGACGATGGCGCTCTGAGCCAACATCATAGCGGTACCTTCCGGACGGCAATGGTGAGGCCCTAGCGTCCGTGCCCGCAGATGTAGACTGGGCAGCGGTGCCCCGATACTACCGGGCGCGCGACGTACCAATGACCGCCGGCAAACGGTATGCCGTCGCCGTTCGCCTGATCCGGTCCCGAATCGCCCGCATACATGTAGAGCGGATTGCTAAGGTAGTCCCATTGCGTGCCGCTTCCGTCGGAATGCGTGGCAAAAGTGAAATCGCTTTGCGCCTGCGCTCCTGCGCCCGGCGCGAGAACCAGCCAGATGGCGAGGCAGCTGCCGGTGCATGTTGCGCCCGCCGGCGTGTCGACGTCCAAGAAATAGAGCGTTCGATCGAGCGGCGGCGGCGCCTCCGCCGCACGCAGCCAGGGAAATTTCCGTGATCCCGGCTGCAACTACTAAAGACTCTCTAAACATTGTTGTCCTCCTAAATATTGAGCTCAGATGCCCTCTCGGACGCTGATGATTTCGTCGGCTTCGAGACCGTGAGCTTCACGGTGCACTGCGGCCGCGGCTTCTTTGTTGGGGGCTTTGACGAGGCAGAAAACCTTGCCGTTCTCTTCGTCAAACCAATAGCGCAAGTACTCGACGTCGTACTTGTCCTGAGTCTCTACGTCCGCTTCGTGCGCTTGCGTCACGGCATCTGCAGTCAGACCTTGGATTTTGTGATGGATGTCCATGTAAAGTGGCATGTTTGATTCGTTCCTTATGAAGTTGAAGGTATAATGTGCGGCATCAATTCCGCGTAATGACGACCTCGAGATACTCGCTGGGCACGACCATCGAGCCGTCGGTCGAGACGTTGAACTGTTGGACCAAGCCGAGAAGGTCGCGCTCGAGCGAAGCTCGATCGGACGGCGCGAGCGCATCGAAGGCTTTGAGAACCGGACCGTAATACGTTTTGAATATCTCCAGCCAATGCTCCGGCCGGCGGTATCGAAAGGCGAACGATCGCTGCTTCGAGTCGATTGAAGCGGCGTTTGACCCGAATAGCTCGTCAATCCGCGCACGCGTGCCCCACAACGCCGGCGATCTCAAGCCGGCAGGTGGTGCTACGTATTTTCCGACGATCTTGAAGAGCAGACCGATGAATCCGTCGGGCGTCCAGTTTGCGAGTCCGATTTTTCCACCACGTCTGCAGACCCGAAGCAGTTCGGCCGAAGCACGATCTTGATCGGGTGCGAACATCACACCGAAGGTCGAGAGCACGACGTCGAAACGTTCTTCCGAAAATGGCAGACGCTCGGCGTCGGCTTCCCGAAACTCAATTTGCAGCCGTTCGGCGTCGGCGCACTCGCGCGCCCGGCCGAGTAGTGCGGGAACGTAGTCAGTGGCGATCACGTCACACCAGCGTCGCGCGGCGGCGAGCGAAGCGTTGCCGCTGCCGGCGGCGACGTCGAGCACCTTTGCGTTCGAGCGAAGGTCGAGAGCTTCGCAGAGCTCTTCTCCGACGATTCGCAGGGTCGTGCCGACGACCGCGTAGTCGCCGGACGACCATGCCGCCTGCTGGCGCGTCTTAACGAGATCTAGGTTGGGTTGGCTCTGCGGCGAGCCGCTTATTATGGAAGCAGAATGCATGCATATCCTCCTAGTGTGCAGGTCAAATATTTTTCAGTGGTGGCCGATCTGAGGTCCCCAGCCGCCGAAGATCCGCGCGTCGATTCCGGCGTCTCTTACGGTTCGCGGGCGGCGATTCTCTGAGATCGTACGGCGAAGGGAGACGGGACAAGTAGCTAAAAGGTTCATGTCCGCGATCATGCCGTATTAGGACCGGGACGGACACCAACACCCACATAAAAGACCCACATAAGCGACCGCCTTTATAAATTGCTAATATATCGAGGGTAGTCTCCGGGGGGTTGTGATCACGTCGAGGATCGACACGTCGCGTTTTGGAGAACTGCTGCGCGAGCTTCGCATTGCCGCCGGGCTTTCTCAGGAAGCTTTAGCGGAGCGTGCAGCGATGAGCGTCAACGGCATCAGCGCGCTCGAACGCGGCGAGAATCGTTCGCCACAGCGCAAGACCTTGGCGCTCCTGGTTAGAGCGCTCGGTCTCGAACCCGACGAGGAGCGCGCGCTCGAGCAGGCGGCCGTCCGGCATTCTCGCCCGCGACGCGCGAGCTATCGGGCGTCCGGGATCGACGTTTTGCCCCGCATCTCTTCCCCGTTTTTTGGTCGCGAGCACGACGTCGAGACCGCCTTAGCATTGGCGGAAACCAATTCGTTGGTAACGTTGACCGGCACGGGTGGGGTCGGTAAGACGCGACTCGCGATACAGATCGCGCAAGAATCACCGGAATCGTTCGCGGACGGCATCCGTTTCGTCGATCTGGCACCACTGCGCGATTCGGCCGCGGTGACGTCCGCAGTGTGCGCGCGGTTCGCAGTAAAGGGATCCGGCGAACGGTCCGCTCGCGACCTGCTCGTCGATGAGTTGCGCCCCAAACAGGCGTTGCTGATCCTCGACAACTGCGAACATCTCGTCGACGCGGTCGCGTCGCTCGCGCAAGCGTTGATCGGCGCCTGTCCCGAGCTTCGGATCATCGCGACGAGCCGTCAGTCGCTCAAGGTTCCGGGCGAACAGATATTTCCTGTCTTGTCGCTAGAGCTCGATGCATGCATCGCACTCTTCGCCGATCGCGCCAAACGCGCCACCGGACGTTTCCTCCTTTCGGACGAGAATAGGGATGCGATCGCGCGCATCGTTCGCGGGCTCGACGGCATCGCGCTCGCCATCGAGCTCGCGGCAGCCCGGATGAATTTCGTTACCCTAGAGCAGCTCGAACTCCGTCTCTCGGAATCGCTTCATTATTTGACCGGCGGAAGCAGCTTGATGGTGCCGCGCCAGCAGACGATGCGAGCGACGATCGACTGGAGCTACGAACTGCTCGACCCCCAGGAACGCAGAATCTTTGCGGCCCTCTCGGTCTTTCCCGCGAGCTTTTCGCTTGACGCCGCCGTCGCCGTCTGCGACGACGCCGCTTCGGGCGAATGGCGCATCTTTGAAGTGCTCGCCTCGCTGGTTGACAAGTCGCTGGTCGTTGGGGCGCTGACCGGCAACGTCGCACGATATCGCTTGCTCGAGACGGTTCGCGCTTACGCCGCCGAACGAACGGCGGCGATGAGATCGCGTGGCTGCAGCGTCGCCACGCCGCGTATTATGCGGCGCTGGCCGAGGACGCCGAGGGCGCTTTAGCCTCGGCCGAATCGACGATCGACTGGGCGAAGCAGCTGGAGCCCGACCTCGAGAGCCTGCGGACCGCGCTCGACTGGTCGCTCGCGCGGGACGGCGACGTCGTTACCGGCGCACGGATTCTGACCAGGTTGCAAGAGTTTTGGATCACACAGGGACTCGCGCTCGAAACGAACCGGCGGGCGCAGGCGGCACTGCGCACGAACGCGGAAATCCCGCCGTCGCTGCGCGCCGCGCTGTGGCTCACTCTAGCGCGCATGCGTCAAGAGCTCTTCAAACATCCGGGGGTGATGCTCGAGGCCGCGAGCCACGCGCGCGAGCTGTACGAGAGCGCGGGCGACCAAGCCGGGCTGGCACTGGCATTGCGTCAACAGGGTGCCGCTCAGATGCGCCTGGCCCTCTACGCGGAAGCGCGCCACAATTTCGAGCGTTCGATCGGTCTTCAGCGCGGGCTCGGCGATCGGCGGATGGTCGCACGCGGGCTCGGCTACCTCGCGAGCCTGCTGCTCGTTCAACGCGAGTACGCACAAGCGCGCACGACCCTCGCCGAAGTCTTGGAGACGTTGCGCGAGCTCGGTGACGACCGCATGATTCCGACCGCATCCATGAACCTCGCCGAGGCCGAATTCGCGCTCGGCGAGTACGCGAACGCCGCGGCGCGCGCGGGCGAGAACCTAGCCCGCATCTCGATGCACAAAGGCACCGACATGCGGGCCACGCAGGAGGCGAATCTGTCGGTCTACCTCCTCGCGCTCGGTAGGAACGAGGAGGCGCGCGGGATGGCGTTAGCTTCCCTTCAGGACGCCGTCGGTTCGTTTATCGCGGTCCCCCTTCAGCACTTGGCCGCAATCATCGCGGCCGACGTGCCAAAGCGAGCCGCAACGCTGATCGGCTACGTCGAAACCATTTTCGAGGCGATGGCGTTTTCGCGTGAGAACACGGAGCGATATTCGCACGAAAGGCTCATGACCGAGCTGCGCTCGCGATTAACCGAGGACGAAATCTCGCAATGCCTGTGTGAAGGTGCGGCATTGAACGAGAGCGAGGTTATCAAGCTCGCGCGCGAGGAAACGATTTGATGCGATCCGGGGGTAAAAGAAGTCTGCAGCGGAGAAGTTTCCGGTTGCCGTGACCAGCGTTCTCGTCCTCGTCGTCGCGCTGCACGCGCCTCCGGCGCGGCCGGCCCCGCTCCCCGTGTATCACCCTCCATCTAACGTGCTTCACGCGGCGCCTATCATCAATCATCAAGCTCCCCTGCTCATCAGTCCGGTACGACAGCCACACCCCGTTCTTCATTTGCCGGATCGACCGCCGCCGGGCTACTTGCCGGTCAAGCGTGCAGTGCGCGAGGCGACGCTGCAGACGAACACCCTCGCGTTTCCCAACCAACTCGCAAGACCCAGATGGGTATGGCCTGGCTTATGGAACCCGGTCGCATTTTGGCAACTCAACCCGTATTGTTTTGGTGCGAGCGGCACTTATTGGGGCGAGTGGGGGATGCTAGCGACTCCGAACGACGCTAATGTGGCTTACCAGTACGGCCCGTGGGGCGGGACCGGAAACGCGTGGCTGCTCGGATCGGGTCTCCAGACATTCTGCGGAGCGCCCGCTTTTATCGGTCTCTGACAGACGGGTTGTAGGTGCTGCCGGGGTCCTGCCGGTACGGGGCGCGTCGCCACTGCATGAACGTCAGCACTCGGCTTTGATCGTGCGCCATAAACTCCCAGGGGCCGACGTACGTGTTGTTCGAGAAAACGTCGTTTTGATGAAACGTACTCGCCTTCTCGATAACTGCCCGCTTGTACGGCGACCATCGCGGGTAGGTGCCCCAGTTCGAGAAGAGTCCCTGCAAGCCGCATGAGACCGATGGACTGCAGCCGCTGATGTGCGACGGGTCGAACTCGAAGCGATTCTCGCTGACGACGAGGTTCTGCGTCTTCCAACGGCAATCGGAGTAGTACGGCTCGTTCCGGATTTTTCCACGAACGCAGCTCTTTAAGTTCGCGACCCGAGGATCGACCAGCGTGCAGAATTCGCCGCTGGTATTAGCGGGAGATCCGCAGAAACGGTCCGCGTTCTCGAAAAGAACGACTCCGCTCCAGTTGTCCACGAACGTATTGTCCGTAATGGAGATCGTGTCGTAGCGTGCGCGGACTCGGGAATCGCCGCCGCTCTCGGAGATGTAGATCGCGCCGGTCGGAAAACCCGGGTTCGTGGGTCCGTCTACAAGCGCATTGCGAACGAAGGTATTCTTCTCGATCTGCGTGTTGTAGGAGATCTCCACGATGATACCGTCGCCGGTGTTATTCTCGACGTCATTATTTTCGAAGTCGAAGTCGTTATTGTCGGTGTCGGCCCATAAGGCCGGCCCGCGGTTGCTGTGAACCCAGTTGTTGGTGACCGTCCCACCGTTGGTATCCCAGAACTTTCCACCGCCCGAGCAGCCGCAACCGTAAACGTGCTTTTCCCAATTATAAGTGTTGTTCCCGACGATCTCGTTGTGGTCGAGCACGACGTTGAAGTCACCGCGACGCGCGTACGAGGCAAATCCGTACTCGCCATTGTGAGAAAGGCAGTTGAAGCGCGTGACGCTGTCGGGCCCGAGAAAGACCCCCGCCCCGGCATCGTCGATGACGGTGTTGTATTGAATGAGCCATTTTCGGCCGGGATTATGATTGACGACCGCTTGTCCGTTGTTGCTGCCCACGGCACCGAAGCGGCGAATGGTAAGGTACTCGACCATCACGTTAGAAGCGGCGGAGGTAAACGCGTACTGGTTTTTCAGGCGTCCGTCGAGCACGGCGCCGGGACCGCCGATAAAGTCGTCACCCTCGGCCGCAACGATCTGCCCGTACGGGTTGCTGCCGAACGTATGCGTTCCGCCGGCAAACCAGTACGTGGTGTGCGCGACCGGCGTTAGGGACGCGTTGTCGCCCGCAGGAACGACCACGGCACCTTTGGGCGGTTTCGAGGGTCCGGTTAAAAGCGAGCCGTTCCCGCAGATCTCCGCCCCGGCGTGCCCTGCTGGAGCCGCGCGACCGCCGTCGGGTGCAAAGCCGTCAAAAGGCAGCGACGCCGGCGCGATCGGCGAACAGCCGGCGATGAGGAGGAGTAGAGCGAGTTGCGTCCGGAGCGCACCACTGCGCGCGGCCAGCATCGCACTATTATAGCAAGGCCTTGCCGGTTCGCGAAATCAGGGCTCGTACCGTGAGGCCCGAGATGCTGACGCTTTCCGTGATGCTCTTCGGGGCCGCCCAGCCGATGGCTCGGAGTAAATCTCTGAAACGTGTGCGCTGCGCGATCGGCTCGAACCAAGGCAGGCCGCGCAGCAACAGAAGCGCCGGGTCGCGGTCTAGCAAGGAGCGCTCCAAGTGCGTAAAGGCTTCTTCGAGCCTGCCAAGGCCGGCCGCAACCATCGCCAGATTGACGCCGGTGACGTACTCGGTCCGGGATGCGTCGAGCAGGTTCGCATAGATGTCCTCGGCGCGTTTGGTTTCACCACAATCAGCATAAGCGCGGCCAAGCAACGGCAAACGAAATGCGAGATCCTCGGCGCGATCGACCGCCAGTACGAGCAGATCGGCGAGCGCCTCCACCGGCTGTCCGTTGAGAACGAAGGCTTGCGCTCGGTGCAGCCTCGCAATCGAGAGTTCCGGCACGCTTTCGAGGAGGCTCGCGAACGCGTCGATTGCGCGCCGGTATTCGCCGTTGTGCAAGAATATGCGCGCGAGGCACAGCTGCAGCACCGGCGAGGAGGGCTCGATGAGAAGCGCGCGCTCCATCTGGTGCAGGGATCTTTCCCGCGAACCTTTGCACGCGTAAAACCAAGCCGCACTGACGTAGACGGAGGTGCACTTGGGGTTCAGCCGGATCGCGGTCTGTATCTCGCGCTCCGCTTCAACCCAGCTCCAATCGCAGAAGAGCAGAATATGCCCGAGCGTCGCACGGGCCTCCGCCGACGACGAATCGATCTCGAGCGCGCGCAGAATGGCGGCCTTGGCCTTTGGGTACGTGAACGATCCCGGCGCATAACCGTACTGGGTCATCAACGCGTACGATCGTGCCAGCCCGATCAGCGCAGGCACGTACTCCGGATGCTCGCGCAATGCCGCTTCGAACTGCTGGGATGCGTCCGCCAAGGCGCCGGCAGTCCGCCTTTCCAGCAGATAACAGCCGCGGCAGTAGTGATGGATCACGTCCGGCTCGCCGCGCGCGCCGCCGGATGCAGGCTCCTGCGCTATCGTCGCACCCGCGTCGCACGACGGGGGCGCGACGCTGACCGGCGCCACAAAGCGAAACCCCTCTCCCCGCACCGTCACGATGTAGTCGCGATCCTTCGCATTCTGTTTGAGGAGCCGCCGCAACATATAGACGTGCTGCGACAGGTTCCCATCGCTCACGGCCGCTTCCGGCCAGATGTTTGAGGCAATAGCCTCCTTGTCCACGACGGCGCCGTTAGAGCGGATCAGCATGATCAACAGCCGCCTGAGCGGTTCGGAGAGCAGCATTACGTCGGCTTTGTGATACAGCTTCCCCCGCAGCGGATCGAGCCGAAAGGGGCCAAACGCGTAGATTGGCGAGAGGCTGGGTTGAACGTTCATTGTTTGGTTTGCCACTACGTATGATGTCGTGCTTTCGCTGTCTGTAACGCTCGACGAAGCAAGTTGTGACTTCCGCGTTCGAGTAGCCAATTTTTACTAGCTGACGCTAAAAATAATCGCATTGGGCCGTTTGAAAGTTCCTGATGTACTCTAAAAACGGGTGATGCGAAAGTGCAGTAAACGCGCTTGGCGTCAATCTAGTTTAAAAGGTTGCGGTTTCCGACCTCGGTAAGCTCGTAGCATGCGCGTCAAGTCGACGCCACACTCAAAGCACGATGTACTCTCCGTCGGGCGGCCGTACTTTCTTTGTTGCTGATGACCTTCGTCTTCCCGGAAACGTGGGCACTGGCAGGCGTCACCGTCAACCTGGGCGGCACGATCAAAGATCCGAGCGGTGCTCCGATCGATCTAGTCGCACCTACGCCGCGGCCTCGCAGGAATGAAATCCACGGGGCCGCGGGCCCCTGCCGGCAGGCGCCGGGATCGTCCTAGCGTCTGCGAGAAAGGCTCCGCCGTGAGCTTAAAATACGGCCGCCCGTTCGCGATACTCTTCGCCTTGACGCTGCTGGCGGCATGCGGCGGCGGCGTGCCCGCCGCTCGAACCGCATCACAGGCTACGACGTCGGGACGGGCGACGCATTGCACCGCGATTTTTTACACGCCGATTGGCGCACGCAGGCCGCGTCGCATTGCGCTGCACGGTCCGGGTCTCATCCTCGGTGGTGGCGGCACCGACGTCAACGCAGAGTTTGTCTGGATTCACGATACCATCGTCGGGTCGCACACTCGCCGGGGCGGTGACCTCCTCGTGCTACGTGCGACTGGTAACGCCGATTACGACCGCTACATCTACCGGTTAGCGCCCTTTCATTCAGTCCGAACGCTGCTCGTGCCGACATGCTCCTCGGCGCAAACGCTCCATCAGGCGGCGGCGATCGTCGCGCGATCCTCTGCGGTCTTCTTTGCCGGCGGGGACCAGGCCGACTACGTCATCTGGAAGGGCACGCCGATTCAATCGGCCGTGCAGAGCGTGTACGATGCGGGCGGGGTAGTTGGCGGTACGAGCGCGGGCGAAGCGATTCTCGGCAAATTCGTCTTCGATGCACTCAACGACATTCGGCGCGACGCCACCTCGCATAATGCCGTCAGAGATCCGTACGAGCACCTCATCAGCTTCACCTACGAATTTCTCCACTTCGCGCCGCTCGACGACACCATCACCGACATGCATTTCGTCACACGCAATCGTTTTGGCCGAACCGCCGTCTTCATGGCACGGCAAATCGCCGATGGAAAGGTTCGTCGCCGGCCTGCCGTCGTTTTCGGCGTCGGCGTCGACGAGGCCAGCGGCATCGCGATCGATCGCAACGGCGTCGGAACGCTCCTGCTGCAAGGGAAGGGCGGGTCGGCATTTCTGATTCGCGGCGGTCCCGCAAAGCAAATTATCCGCGACGTGCCATTTGTTTCGAGCAGATTGACCGTGACGAAGCTAAGCCGGCAGGGCGATCGCTTCGACTTCGCATCGTGGTGCGGTGAGGAGCCGACCTACACCATGACGGTCGACGCCCGCGGATCGAACGGAATCTACGTTCCGCGCGATCCCTACGATCCGCCGCCGAGCGCGCGTACCCCGAAGTGTAAGTAACGAGCGACATGCTTGCGTTCGCGAAGCGTTTTTCTGCAAGCTCGGCAATAGGCGGACGCTCTCGGCGCCCGCCTATTTCATGCCCTTGCTGACTACCGCGGCGACCGGTTCGCCCGAATGGCCGATCACCTTAATCGGATCGCCGCCCGACGGATAGTCGTAGAAGTTGATTTCACCGGCTAAAGCGTCGGGCGCGACAACTTTAGACCCTTGCTTCCAAAAACCGATGACGATTTGCACCTCGTCGAGCGGCGTGGTGCCGACGACCGTCCCGGTCGAGCCGGCGACGCGTATTTGATAAATTGCGACGGGTGAAAGCTGAGACCCGAGCGCGATATACTTGCCGTCCCATTGAAGGCCGCCCGCGATCAAAATCTTTGCGGGCAGCTTGCGCAACTTGATGTCCGTCAGAGTCTGACCGCCGCGCGCCAGTTCTGCAAACTCGACGTGCTTGCGTTTGTCGGCCCCATCGACGAACAGGTTGCCCTTGTCGTCGTACGCGCACGAAAAGTAACTGTAAAATTTGGGGTCCGTGTAAAAGCGCGGCGCGCCACTAGCCTTTGTGTAAATTCCGACGTTCCCACCGTGATAGCTTGCGTTAAGGTTCGTGACTGCGAGGTCTCCGCGGGCGGGATCGATAGAGCAGCTGAAGGGAAACTCGGCCGGGTCTGAGAGCGACGCGATCGGCTGGGTTCCACCGTGAGCATACTCCTGCATCTCGGACGCACCGGCATTTGCGATCCAAACGTTTCCACTTCGGTCGGCACACACGCCGTTTACGCCGTTGAACCCGATGAGCGTCTGTTTCAACGCGCCGGTCCGCCACCGGTAAACGTAGACGGCACTCGCGGCGCTGTCCGCCACGTAGAGCAGGTCGTCTTTCCTCAGCGTTGCGCCTGAAGTGACTCGCGATTGAGCGATACTATTTGCGAGCGGCGGCGGCAGATTTGCTTGCGAACCGGTCATGCAACCCGTCAAGATCGCAACCGCCCCAACGCTCGAACTAAGGCTGAACGTCCGGCTCATCACTTCATTCACGGCGGATCTCCCGAGTAGTCATTGCCATTGAACTCTCTCCTTGGTCGGTTGGGGCGTTCTATGGCAAAAACGGGACACGCTGAAGAAAAGTGACATGCCGGTAGTTGCAGCGGCTCGCTAAGGACCCCCCCGTCATCACCCCGTAGAAAAATGGGGTATAATGGTGGCTCCCACGGGAGGTCTGGAATTATGGAAAAAAGGGTACCCCACGAGCACGATAACGGCACGGTGCATACCCACGAGAACGCCGATCCGGGCCACACCCACGATCATTCGCACCGCCACGCTCATCACGACGGTACGGTCCACGAGCACGTCCATACGCACGATGGCTCGGATCTCGACCACGAACACGACCACGATCGCGCCGGCCACGATGCCGCGACCTAAAGGTTCGGCAACGCTCGGTCCGGTTAGATCGCTGCGGCTGCCGTTCGACCTCGACCGCTGGTTCGAGCAGCGGCTGCGCGACGAAAGCGCACGTCCCGCGAGCGATATACTGTTGGAAGCAGTGCACGGCGGCTTACGGCTGCGCAGCGGCTACATGAACCGGCATCGTCAAGCCATGGCCGCCTTCGTTGCCGCGAGCGATCGGTTCGGTTATGAGTCGTACGTCCGCGCGCTGACGGATTCGTTTGGGACTCCATACGTCAAACACCTCGAGGCCTGGCTGCTCGCCGATGGCGTTCTGCCGCTTGACAGAGCGTTGAACGCGAGCGATACCAGCCAGACCACTGCAAAGAATCCGACGATGGCGAATCCCAGCCAGCCGGCCGGTGATCCGCTCCCGGCGATCCCAAGGAGCTCGACCGTGCCGACATAGACGGCAACCAGCACCGAGGCCGCGGTAATCGTCATATTGTAGTAGAGCTTGCGCTCCGGGCTGAGAAACGCCCAGCCGTACGCGCCGAGCATCAGGACGCCGTCAGTCGCATCGATCAGCGACATGCCGGCCGCGAACAACGCCGGGAATATCAGAATCGCCCATATCGGTACTCCCTTTCCCGCCTCAATCGCGGCGATACCGAGCAGACCGACCTCGGTTGCTGTATCGAACCCCAAACCAAAGAGGACGCCGATAAAGAACATGTCGCGGCTTCGCGAGACGAGCCGCAGCAGGGGCTTGAATATGCGGCCGAGCAGCCCCCGCCCCTCGAGCGACGCGTTCAACGATTGATCCGAATACGTTCCGCCGCTTCGCAAGGACCGAAACGCGCGTACGATATCGAGAAGCACGAACGCATTGATGCTTGCAATGAGAAAAAGAAAGACCGCCGAGACGCTGGTCCCGACGATGCCTCCGAGCCGCTCAAGGTTCGGCAGGTGGTCGCGAACGGCTGCGGCGCCGAGCACGATCGCGATCGTCAACGCGACGACGACCGAAGAATGTCCCAGCGAAAAGAAGAACCCGACCGCGACCGGCTGCTTGCCGTTCTGCATCAACTTACGGGTGACGTTGTCGATGGCCGAGATATGATCGGCGTCCACCGCGTGGCGCAACCCGAATGTGAACGCCAGCGTCGCCGTGCCTAAAAGGAGCGCATGCGGAGGTGCGAATACTAAAAAGGCCAGGCTCCAAGCGATAGCGTTCGCGCCGAGCAGCAGCGCGTACATCGCGACGATTTTTTTCCGCGTGGAATGCGCCACGCGAGTGCCGTTCTACGTCACGAGGCCGGTCACTGCCGCGTTTTTGTAGACAAATTGGACGAGCTAGCGACGCGTCACCGCAAGGAGAAAGGCGCACCGGCGAACGATTTTCACGGCATCGTGAAGGTCGTTTGCTGTTTTCTCTGGTTTCTTGTCGGGGCGCTCTGGCCGCGCGTCGGGAGCGCGCTCGTATCACCGCCCCCGTGTGACGCACGGCTCGCGCTGGCTCAGATGCGCACGGCGATGGGCGCCGGCTGGAACGAGCTCGGCGAGGTCTCGGCGTACGGATCGGCGACGATTGCAGGGCTGCACGGTACCGCGCACCTCGACGACGATCTAAGCGCAGGACGATACGCGCAGCGATTCAGCATCCCGGTGATGGGTCCAAGCGCCGAGATCTATGACGGCACGACGGTGTGGGCACGCGATATCTCCGGCGGCGTTCACCCGTACGACTCTCCGTACGCTCGGCGGGAAGCGGTAACGAAGGCCTACCTCGCTCGACGCGGCTACCTCGACCCGCGCGCCGACGCGGAAGTGGCGTGTCTCGGAACGCAGGTCGAGGGGAATCGCTCGGAAACGGTGATTCGGGTGCAGCCGAAAGGCGGCATCCCGGCCGATCTCACGATCGACGCGCAAACCCATCTTCTTACAAACGTAAGCCGGCGTGCGTCGCTTGATGATTCCGTCGTCACGTACGCGGATTATCGCACCGTCGACGGCGTCGTGTTACCGTTTTCGATCTCGTCCGGGACGAAAGCCGATCCGGTCGACGACTATGCCTTCGTGGTGAAGCGCTACGTGCTTCGGCCACGCGCACCGAGCGGCGACTTCGCGAGGCCAATGGCGCCCGATGACGCGCGAATGCTGGGTGGCGCTACGTCGACGACCGTACCCATGATGCTCGAAGGACGCCAGCTCATCGTCTGGGCATCGATCGACGGTCGCCCTGCTATGCCGTTCATTCTCGATACCGGAGGCCACGCGATCCTCACGAAGCAGGCCGCAGAAAGATTGGGCCTGTTGGGAAGCGGTGCCGGAGAGAGCGGCGGCTCGGGCGCCGGTACGATCTCGACGGCGTACACGCGCGTGAAAAGCGTGCGTATCGGAGCGGCGGAGCTGCTCGACCAGCCGTTTCTGATCATTCCGTATCCTTACTCGTTCTACGAACGCGGGAAGAAAACGCCGCTCGCCGGAATCATCGGCCTGGAGTTCTTCGAGCGTTACGCGACGCGTCTCGACTACGGCGATCGCACGGTCACGTTCACGCCGCTGAACGGCTTTCGTTATCGCGGAAGCGGAGCGGTGGTTCCGTTTACGTTTGAGAGCGACCCCGACGAGCCGATGGTCGAAGCCGCTGCCGACGGCAATCGGGGCCTTTTCGGCGTAGATACGGGAAACGCCGGCGACCTTATCCTGTTTGGACATTTTCTCGAGCAGACGGGGCTGGGCACGCGCTACTCGGGCGGCACTCGAAGCGTCGGAAGCGGCACCGGCGGAAGCAACAGCGGGCGAGTCGACACCCTACGCAGTTTTAAAATCGGCGATCGTAAGCTGCGCGACGTTGCGACCTACTTCACGCAGATGAAGAGTGGCGCATTTGCCGCATCGACGCAGGCAGGGAATATGGGTCTTAGCATCCTCTCGCGATTCATTCCGACCTTCGACTACGCTGAGCAACGGCTCTATCTCGATCGCGAGAGACTCGAAACGCCGCTGCTAAAGAATCGCTCGGGGATCGCTTTTGAAAAGAATGAACCCGGCGCCTTCGACGTGCTCCTCGTCAAGCCGAACTCGGCCGCGGCACAGCTTGGAATCGCTGCCGGCGATCGCATCGTTACGGTGAACGGCAAAGACGCAGCGAACTATTCGCGCGCCGACCTCCTCGATATCGTCACGAAACCGGCCGGCACGAAGGTACGCCTGCGAGTGCTCCACGCCGGCGCCCCGAAGGACATAACCATCACCCTGCACTAAGCGGAGGCCTTCAATTCCGGTGAGCGAAGGGTCTCATCGTGGACGAAAAACGCTTCCGGTTCGATCTGCTCGTTGCCCTCGGCGCTCTGCTCATCAGCGGTGTGGCCGCCGCTTCATCC
Source organism: Candidatus Cybelea sp. (assembly GCA_049578945.1). Taxonomy (GTDB): domain Bacteria; phylum Vulcanimicrobiota; class Vulcanimicrobiia; order Vulcanimicrobiales; family Vulcanimicrobiaceae; genus Cybelea. The sequence goes on from JBAUMX010000025.1 coordinate 37,667, forward strand.
GCCTATCAAACGTACGTGATCCGCAAGCAGTTCAGCGCGACAGTCTGGCCCTATCTTACGTTCATCACCTCGAGCTCGCACGATAAATTCTTCGAACTCGACGTGAGCAATCCGGGTATCGGGCCCGCGCTCATTCTCGACTCGGTCGTAACTCGCGACGGAAAGACCATCGCGCGGCCGACGGGTCCGACCATCGTTCCTGCGATCGGGGTCGCGGTTGATCCCGAACGCGCCGAGGCGACCGCCGACGCCGCGAAGTTGGGCGTGCATGGCTCGATGGACATCACGGCGACCACGATCGTTGCAGGCGACGTGGTGCCTGCGGGCTCGAAGCTTCAACTGTTACGCGTTGAGGGTAAGTTTATCGCGCGTCACGTCATCGCCGACGTTGGTCGCATTGACGTTTCCCTCTGCTATTGCTCGCTGCTCGGAGACTGCTGGACAAAAAGACTCCAGGATCCGGCGATCAAGCCGCGGCCCGTTGTCAGCTGCTCGCACGCGTAGCGCCGCATTCGCTGCGACAGCGCAACCCCAGCCACCGCAGGTGCCTCTTAAGACACCTATGGAACAGCGCAAACTGGGAACGCAGGGTCTTACGGTCTCCGCACTCGGGCTCGGTTGCATGGGGATGAGCATTGCGTATGGTGCGGCCGACGAGGCCGAAGCGATCGCCACGATTCATCGCGCGCTCGAGCTCGGCATCAACTTTCTCGATACGGCCGAAGTCTACGGGCCGTACACAAATGAGGAGCTCGTCGGCCGGGCGCTGCGGGGACGCCGCGCGGGCGTCGTCGTCGCGACGAAGTTCGGCTTCCGATTTAGCGACGGCATCCGCGGCGTAGACGGCACACCTGCGAACGTAAAGCGCGTCGCGAACGAGTCGCTCGCGCGGCTCGGCATCGACGTGATCGACCTCTACTATCAGCACCGGCGCGATCCGTCGGTGCCGATCGAAGAGACCATCGGCGCCATGAAAGAGCTCGTCGAGGAAGGCACGGTGCGTTTTCTCGGGCTCTCGGAGGTCTCGGCCTATACGCTGCGTCGCGCGCATGCGGTCCATCCGATCAGCGCATTACAGAGCGAATACTCGCTGTGGGAGCGCGGCGTTGAAGAGAGGATTTTGCCGGTCGCGCGCGAGCTCGGCGTTGGTTTGGTCCCCTACAGTCCGCTCGGGCGTGGTTTTCTGACCGGCGCGGTGAATGTGGACGCGCTTGGCGAGAACGATTTTCGGCGCACGAATCCGCGCTTCTCAAAGGAAAGCGCTCGGGTCAACGCGCGGATCGTCGATCTCGTCCGCGAGGTCGCGCAAGAGTGCGCCGCGACGCCGGCGCAAGTGGCGCTGGCCTGGATCCTCTCGCGCGGCAGCGACGTGGTGCCGATTCCAGGCACCAAGCGCGTGCGCTACCTCGAGGAGAACGCCGGCGCGCTCGACCTTCGGCTGACGGAGCAGCAGCTGGCGCGGCTCGACGAACTCGCGGCGCATACTGCCGGCGAGCGCTACACGCCCGAAATGATGAAGCTGGTCGAACGCTAGCCGACTCGGGCCTAGCGAAAGGGCGCGCGGACTGACGTGCTGACAGTCATTGCTGTAGAAGCGTGCTACCCACGGTTTACGCGTAGGCCCGTAAGGGTTGAAACCGATGGCCAACGAATGGCTAATCCCTACCCACTGGAGTAAGTATCATCATGGTTTTGGCCGCGACAGTCACCCTCAGATTCGACTCCCTGTGGTACAGCTTCAACAACGGCTTGAACGTCTACGGCGTGCCGGTAGGCTGCGCGTACAAACCACTTTCCAACTACGGCCCATAGGCAGCCGCAGGTACGGGCGCGACCCCTGTAACGAGTGCGCTAGGAGATAGGCTGGCCGTGTAGCTGAATTTGTACGCCCTTCCGGGATAGGCATACACGTCGATCGACCCGTTATCCGCGTCGCCGCAGTAGAGGTTCTTCTCCTTTTGGTTGAGCTTGCACCAGATCGACGATCCCATCAACGGCGAGGTCGTCGGTGATGCCTGGTACGGCGGTGAAAAGACATCAATCGTCTCCGCAAGCCAGTCGGTAATGATCAGGTTGTTCCGGCGATCGAATGTCGGCGCTCCGGGCAGGCCTAGGCTCACGCCGGAGAGCTGCTTGCCGGGCATTTTACCTTTCGGGAACTCGATGACGTTGCCGACGTTGTTCTTCGTGAGGTTTGAGACGAAGACGTTCCCCTTACGATCGGTCCCAAGGCCAAAGAGGTCGTTAAACGAGGGATCGCTTAACGTCCCAAGCTGCGTCCCGCTGGTGCTGTTGTAGTTTTCGACCGTAGGCGCCCCGCTTACGTTGTTGAGATTTAGAATGAAGACGCGCCTCTTGCCGTCGAACCCGACGTCGGCCGGCTCACCGGTCGGATCTTGTATCGTCAACTTCGCGCTGCCGCAATTCGGTCCATACTCAGTCGTTGTGTTTGCGCGCCCATCGGGCACCCACAGATCTCCGTCGCGATCGACCGCGATACCGTTGGTCGACGAGGCCGGTTGGCAAATGGCGGGCAGCTTATTCGTTTTATCGTTGAGGGGAAACCACAGGACGCTCGAGCCGCCAAACTGAGCGACTGCAATGTGGTCGCCTCGCTTCGCATCACTATCTACCGGCGCCAGCTTCATCCAGCTAGGCCGCGCGCTATGCGGTTTGAACCCCGCGGGAAGCACGGAACGCGCACCGTCGCTTGCGGTCATCGGCTCGTAGCGCCCGAGTGGCTGGTGCGCGAGCGCTTGAGTCGTCGTGACAGCCCCGGAAGTTGGCTGATAACCGGAGCAAGCAGCGAGTAAAACGATTGCCGCTGCCGCGCCCGGCGCGGTTGTGGTCAGGACTGGGGAACGCATAGTTGCTTAAATCTCCTGAAAGGCAAAAGTGGTCGAGCGATTTTGTATCCGGTTAAGCGCGCGAGGCTCCCCTTCCAGCCGGACAAGTCTCATCTTAGTCCCGAACTTGGGCGGGGCGCATCGTCTCTCTATTGAAGGGCGAACGGGCGATGCGTAAACACGAGACTCGGCTGCGCGCGGCGATAACGCTTCTGCGCAACGTTCGCAACCGCCACGCCCTGGCACGGCACCCTCTTGTCGAAGAGGCCTCGCGAGAACGGGTCGAGCTTGCCGACCAGTTGCCGAGTGTCATCGCGTCGCTCTTGGACGAGTTCAGCTCGGAATCGGAGCAGCAGCGCCGCCGGTTCTCGGTCCTGCGTAGAAGCGATATCGAGCGTGAAAAGCACGCCGTCATCGCTGCCGATATGAGTTTGTCGCGCAGCCAGTTCTATCGCGACCTTCGCGAGGCGCGGGAGCGCTTTATCGAAGGGCTGGAAGATTATCTTTCCCTCCGGGCAGAGAATGTTCATAGCCTCGACCGGCTCGTTCCGTACGGAGCCCGCTTCGTCGCGATCGACGCGCTGCGCGACGGCGGACAGTACGACCGCGCCCTCGCCGCGGCCGCTGCTCTCGCGCACGAAAGCGAAGACGCCACTCGAGCCATTCGAGCGCTCTGTATACGCGCCGAGCTGGAGATCCAGCTCGGTGCGTTCGACGAAGTGCAAACCACGACCGCGCGGGCTCGGGCGCTGCTCGACGACGTTGCCGACGACGAGCTAAAGCATATCCTCGACGCGAACTGCGATCTCGTCGACTTCGAAGCGGCGCACTGCCAGGGAGCGCCCGCCGCCGCATCGGCTCGGAGTCTCTTGATCGAGCGCCTGCGCGGTGATTATTCGCGCGACCGCAGGTACGCCGAAACGCTGGTCAACGCTCTTGTCGCTGAGGCCTCGATCCAGTTCGAGCGCGACGATGGTACGCGTGCGTTGGCGACAATCGACGAGGCAGCGGCAATTATTGCACGCGCTCGGCTTGCAGGTACGCGGCTCGCGGTCGACGTCGCGATTCGCGCTTCGGGAATCCGGGCGGTTCGGGCCGATCAAGTCGCAAAAGCGCTCGGCGAAATGAGCGAGCTCGTCGAGATGGGCAGCCGCAACTGCGACGTGCGCAGCCTTCGGGTTGGAATGCAGATGATGTCCGCGCATCTCTTGACGTTGGGTCGCTTAGAAGAGGCGAAGCGCTTCGCATTGGAGGCGTGGGCGCTGATCGAGTTATTCGGAAGCGCTCTCGACCGTGTGATCGTGCTCTCGAACCTTGCACGCATCGATCTCCATCGAGGAAACGGCAGGGAGGCGTTGCGATGGATAGACCTCGCACGGGGAGTATCCTGCGATGCCTTCTCGATTACGCAGGCCCTGGCGATCTCTGAAGCGGAGGCCCTGACTCTGGTCGGGCAGCCGGAGCGCGCGGCCGGGATGGCGCACTGCCTGAGCGATCGTGTCGGAAACTGGCCTCGCCTTTTAGGACGCGCGAAGCTCGCTGAGGCGACCGCGCTCGCCACGCTCAAACGCGAGCGCGAGGCGCGCGAATGCAGCCAGGAGGCGGTCGAGTTTTCACGCGGAACCGCCGGCCCATTATTGCATTTGCGGGCGCTCGATCTGAACCTCAAGCTCGGGGGAGGTTCCGCGTCTCGAGCCGCCCTGCGCGACTTAAAAGCCGCGCTTAGCGCCGGATAAGGGCTATGTTTTATACAATCCGGTAATGCTGGCGGCGCCGAGAATATGCCCGCGTATGGCGAGGTCCAGATTCTCGACGTAAGCCGATCGCGGAAGCTTTAGCGTGGCGTCGAGCGCATAAACGGTGAATACGTAATGGTGCGGCTTACCTGCCGGCGGACAGGGGCCATCGTAGCCGCGATTTGACTTGCCGAAATAAATCGCCCAATCATTGAGCACTTCGATACCGTACTTGCTCTTTCTCGTGCCGGCGTTCTGGGGGAGGCTCGTTGTCGTAGCCGAGATATTGTACATTCCCCAATGCCAAAAAGTCGCGGTCGTATCGAGCGTCAGTACCGCGAAACTCCTGGTCTTCTTGGGAACGCCGGTCCAGCTCAACTGCGGCGATTGATTTCCGCCGGAGCAGCCCGCGTTATCGTACACCATGCTTGCCGGCACGAAGCGGTTATTTTTGAAGGTCGAGCTGCTTACGGTGAACGGCGTCGCCGCGTCGAGGTTCGTTGTGAGGGGAGTGCCCGCAGCGGCCATCGGGCTTTGTGGCCCCGAACAAGCGCTTACGAAGAGCACCGCCGCCACCGGCCGCAGAAACGAAGCTAAGAATCTCATGCTCCAATCCTCCGTATAGGGACGTACCGCTTTATACCCCGGCCGCGTCCAGCAGTACCTTCTGCCACGTGAACCCATCTACTGCGACCGTCGCTTGCAGGTAAGCCACTTTAGTCAATTTTTAGGCGGAAAGGTACGCGCGGCGACGGCAAGAAGTACAGTCCATGAGACGCTTGGTTTTTCTAAACCTAAGCGCAGATGCGTTTACCGGCGCGCTAACCGTCTTTTCGGCTGCAGGATGGAGGATACCGACTCCAAGAGGCCGATGAGGATTTCGAAGCGATGTCCTATCGTGCTTCTCGTCGCGCTGCTCATTGCTGCAACGCCGATGCCGCCGGAGAGTAACGACTCGAGCGCGCTCGACGCCCTCGCCGATCGCTATTGGCAGCACCAAATCGCGAGCAACTATTTTATTCGCGCCCAGTTGGGAATGCCGATCGAGACGATCAAGCCGCTCACCTACCCGAACGCCGAGGCCGATGCGGCCTTCGCGCAAGGAATTCTCGACGCGCTCAAAAGCATCGATGCGCCGATGCTCGACCACGATCGCTGGCTCACCTATCGCACGTTAAACTATCTCGCAACCAATGACGTTGCGTACCAAACTTATTACTGGCTGCGGCAACAAGCGACTCCCTATGCGGGAGGTCTACAGATCGCGTACATCTCTTCGATCTTCGCAAACTTTCGCTTCACCAATGCCTCCGACGTACAACGCTACGAATCGCTGCTCCACCAATACGCCGCTTTCGTCAATTCGATTCGCCTCTTACTCGAAGGGCAGCACCAGCGTGGGATAATTCTTCCCAACGTCGAGACCGATGCGGCGCAAGCGGTTTTTGCAAGTTACGGGAAACCCACGGCGAGCGACGCGCTCGTTCCGAGCGAAGCACGGCTCAAGGCGCTTGCGCCGGCGCAGCGCAGCGCTCTTCGCGCCGCGGCTGAAACGATCGTTGCGAACGAGATCGCTCCCGCTTTTGAGTCGGTCGCGGTTTATCTCAAGGGCCCGTATCGCGAGGGCGCTCCGGCGGGCGTCGGTCTTGCGCAGTACCCCGGTGGTGCGGAGTACTACCGTTATCTGGTCGTCGCGAACACGACGCTGACCATCGCGCCTGAAAAGCTGCACGGCATGGGCCTGGAAGCCGTCGAGCAACTCAATGCGAAGCTCGACGCTATCCGCAAAGAGGTCGGCTTTCACGGCGATCTACGGGAGTTCAAGGCATTTCTCGCCCGCGATCCGCAGTTTTACGTCAAGACCACGCCGCAGTTCGGAGATCGCCTCGAGGTCTACGTCAAACGCGCCGCGGCGGCCGTACCGCGCTACTTCCTGCGCGTTCCGACGGCGCCCTACGGGGTGGCGCCGCTGCCGAAAGAGCTTGCCGGATCGCAGACCTTCGGCTACTACGACCAGCCGACCGCGGCAAGGCCGAAAGGCGTCTATCTTTATAACGCATGGCATCCGGATCGAACGTCGGCGCTCGGTGCCGGCGCGCTCATCTGCCACGAGCTGATTCCCGGGCATCACTTTCAGATCGCGCTCCAGCAAGAGAATACGTCGCTCCCAAACGTTCGGCGCTACGATTTCAGCGAAACGGGCTTTGTCGAGGGTTGGGGAGAGTATGCCTCGCAGCTTTGCTGGGACATGGGCGTTTACGAAACGGCGTACGATAAGGCAGGCCGGATCATGCAAGACTTGATGGTCTCGACCCGGCTGGTTGTCGACACGGGAATGAATGCGCTGGGATGGAGCCGCGAACGGGCCATGCAGTTCATGCGGGAGAATCTCACGCTGAGCGAAGCGCAGATCGAGACCGAGTCGCTGCGCTACTCGACCGATATTCCCGGGCAGGCGCTGGCGTATAAAACCGGCGAGCTGACGATGCTCCAAATTCGACGGCAAGCGCGGGACGAGCTCGGCTCCGCGTTCGACATTCGCAAGTTTCATTCGTGGGTAATCGGCAGCGGTTCGATGACGCTCGATACGCTGCAGTCGCACGTCGAATACGAGATCGCGCAACAGAAAAAGCATGACTAAACGCAGCCGGCATTCATATCCGGAGACCCTGGCGATCCTCAAGGAGGCGGTCGCCGACGCCGGCAACACGATCTTCGCGTCGATCGACCAGTCAGCGGCGGCCGCGGGCGCCGGTCTGAGACTGCGGCCCACGACGCTGCTCGTCTTTGGAAATCCCAACGGCGGCACGCCCCTGATGGACGCCTTCCCGCTCGTCGCGCTCGAGCTTCCACTTAAGCTGCTCGTTTGGGCGGACGCGGACGGCGTCAGCGTTGCGTACGAGCCGATGTCGGAGATCGCCGCACGCTACGGCGTCACCGGAATGGACGCGCGTGTAGAAGCGATGGACCGCGCGCTCGAGTCGCTGACCAACGCGGTAAGGTAAGCTTTCGCGAGTTACCTCGCAGCGAAGAGCCTACGGTCGTCGGCATCGACGATGTCGATGATGAACTCCAAATCAGGATGCAGCCGCAGCGTTGCTTCGTACTCGGTCCGAAAATACGCCTCGTCTTCGGCGTGCTTTGGTTTGATGCGCTTCAACGTCGCGTTGATCGCCGGGTACTGCGACGGATCCGTGCGCCCTCGAAGCCAACCCGCGACCTCGTCCTCATTTGCGGCGTGCGCGATCGCGTCGAGCAGGCCGGCCTCGCCGATTCCGAGACGGTCGAGCAGATAGCCCGAGATCCCTTTGATGCGGCCGTTAATAAAGTACGGCCCCGGCTCTCCGCCGGGTAGCCGCGCGCGCAGCTTGTCGATCGTACGCGGCATCAGCATCAGGCCGTCGAGCTCGACGTAACAGCTCCGTGGCGGCTTCGAGCGCAGGTCCAACGGTTCCATGTATTATTTTTCCGCCGGCAGAATCCAAACGCCCTTCTGATTCGTTTAGGCGAAAACGGAGAAAGGAGCGCGCGTATCATGGCCGTGCTTTGTCTAGCCGTGATTCTGGCGCTGGCTCCAAGTCCGGCACCGCGGCCGCACGTGCAGCATGCGCCGCAACGCGTGCACGCCTATAAGACGATCGGCCGGGTCGTCGCGCATGGCCGCAGCGTCAATCTCGTTGGCAAATCACCCGCCGCGTCGGTCGGATTTATCGATCGCGAGCAGATCGCCACTCGACCGGTAATTCGTCCCGGCGAGATTCTAGAGGCGATCCCGGGTTTGCTCGTCAGCCAGCACAGCGGCGAGGGCAAAGCAAATCAGTATTATTTGCGCGGCTTTCAGCTCGATCATGGCACCGATCTCGAAGCGACCGTCGCCGGCGTTCCGATCAATTTACCAACACACGCGCACGGGCAAGGATACTCCGATATCAACTGGTTGATTCCCGAGCTGGTCAGCCAAGTCGAGTTCGATAAAGGACCGTATTACGCGAGTGCCGGCGATTTTTCGACGGCCGGCGCCTACACGCTTTCGTATAGGAACACGCTCGACGCGCCGCTCACCGAGTTCGGTATCGGAAGCTTCGGCTACGACAACGTCCTGGTCGCCGCCTCGCCGAGCGTCGGGGTTGGCAACCTTCTCTACGCATTTCAGATCTATCACGACAACGGCTCGTTCGATCGACCCGACGAGTACGCCAAGTTTAATAGCGTGCTGCGCTGGGGCCGTACGACGCCCACCAGCGACTTTAACATAACGGCGATGGGCTATCACGGCACCTTTCAATCGAGCGATCAAATTCCACTTCGTCTGGTGACCGACGGAGCACTCGATCCGTACGGCAACGTCGACCCCTTTGACGGGGGCACGACCTATCGTTACGTGCTCTCCAGCCAATGGCAGCATACCGATCCTACGGGTAGCACGCAAATCAATGCCTTCGGATTCGAGCAGTACCTCAACCTCTTCTCCAACTTCACCTACTATCTCGACGATGCCACCGACTACTACAACGTAACGCGCAATCCGATCACGTGTACGATCGCATACGATACTTGCGACCCAGGCCCGCGGCACGTCAGCAGCTACGTTTCATACTGCCCGGCTAATAACAGTCCGGGCGCAAAAGACGCACCGGCCGGCTCGATCGTACCGGCTCCCTTCGCCTTCGCCTGCGGCGATCAACGCGAGCAAGAGGACAAACGCTTCGTCTCGGGCATCAATCTCGCGCGCACCTTCAACTCGAACGGCGTCTCGACTCCGACGGTCGGTTTCGGGGTCCGTAACGACAACATCTCGACGCTCGGGCTCTTTCTCACTAATGACAGCGTGCCGTACGCCGACGGTACGCTGAGCCTCGCGCACGTCGTCGAGCGCGACGTCTACGGATGGGTGCAAACCCTGCTGCAACTGGGGCCGAAGCTGCAGCTCACGCCTGGCCTGCGCGCCGATCTCTACAGCTTCGACGTCGCCGCACAGGTCGTCGCGAACTCGGGTTTAATCGGTTCGGGAATCGTCAGCCCAAAACTCACCGCCGGCTACGCGATCTCGCCCTCCCAAGAACTCTACGCCGACTTCGGCGAGAGCTTCCATAGCAACGACGCGCGGGGCGTGACCGATACGCTCGACCCCCAGACGCAAGCTCCCTACAACTCGCTCGGAGAGCCGGTGC
>JBAUMX010000026.1:0-34888 GCA_049578945.1 Candidatus Cybelea sp.
GGATCTGCTCGTCGTCCTGTGGTCCATGGCTCATTATTAATCGGGCGGGCGCTGAGACTATAGGTAATTACCTGCACAATCTCCAAGGCGGCGACCGTGACCGATACGCGCCTCGATGCCGCGTACTGCGTTGGGCGGGAGCCCGAGCTCGAGTTGATGCGCGAGCTACTCCACGGCGCTGCGCTCGGGGACGGTTCTGCGTCGATTTGGGTGGGGGAACCGGGCGTCGGAAAGAGCCGGCTGCTGCGCGAGTGCGCGACAATCAAGACCTCTGCGACCTGCGTCATGGCACGGTGCGGCGACGGGTCGTCGTTTGGTTTCGATGTGCGGGCGTTGACCGCACGCGTGAGGCGCCACCCGATCGCATTGCTGCTCGACGACCTCGACTTCGCCACCACGCGCCAACGAGCGTTCGTCGAGGAGGTTACGGCGCTCGCCGAACACCGTCCGCTAGCTGTTATCGCGTGCGCCCGCGCGAGCGACGGACTTCGCTCGAGCGCGGTCGTTCATCGCTTGCCGCCGCTCGAAGACACTGCAATGGAGCTGCTCGTTCGCAGCTTGACGGGCTCGCGGACGCTTGAAACCGACGAGGTGCGCGAAGTCCTCAAGACGTCGCAGGGCAGCCCCCGGGTCGCCATCGAGTTGGTTGACGAAGCGATGCGATCGAAGCGCGCCGCGACATCCGTTCCTCCCAGTGCGCGAGCCGCAGTCGCGCAGCTGCGCGCAGAACTTTCGCGCACGGAGTTCGAGGTGCTGCGAGCGTGCAGCGTTATTGGGGATGCGTTTTACGACGAATGGGTACCAGCGGTGACCGGCATCGCTCGCAATGCGGTCGCGGACGCGCTGCAACGCGCGAGCGACCTCGGCGTGCTCGATGCGGCCCCATGGTCGCCCCACTGGCTCGTGTTTCGCCATATCGCGATCCGAAAGGCGCTCTACGCGTCGGTCGTCGCGTTGAGGCGGCGAATTCTTCACGAGCGGATCGTCGAGCGGCTTTCCGGCGCCGCAGACGGCGACCCGCACGCCGACCTGGTGCTCGGAGATCATGCCGAAATCGTAGGCGCGCGCGATTGCGCGGCAGCGGCCTTCGCTCGGTCCGCCGAACGAGCGCGCGGCGCGGCGGCGTTCTCCGAGGCAGCCACCCTCTACACTCGCGCGACGGCGAATCTTACGGTAGGAGCGCTGCAGTGGATCGAGTTCCAGCAGCTGACGATGCGCTGCCTTAACAACACCGGCGATTGGAAGCGAATGTCGTCGGTAGCGGGCTCGGTGCTAGAGGCGATCGACCCGGCCTCCGATCCGACCGCCGTCGAAGGGGCTCTAGAGAATCTTTTCTACGCCCAACTCAACGACGGTAGAACGGAAGCCGCAGAGAAGACCGCCGAACGGATCGCGTCGCTCGGTCAGGCGGATAGCGAACATCGCGGCCGGCTTGCCAATCTGATCCTCGCCTATAGTATGTGCTACTCCGCGCGCCTCGTCGAGGCCCGGCGGCTCATCGCTACCGTTGAAGAGCGTCACCTTGACGATGACGAACTGCGGCTGCGCTACCTCGTTGCCGTTGCGGAGGCGGGTGCTCTATCGAATCCGATGGAGCAGACAATCCGACTGGTAGAGAATGCCGCAGAATGCGCGAGGCGCGTCGGGATTCGCGGCACCGTGCATTGCTATGGAGTCGGCGCCGATATTGCGTGCCGCTGCGGCGACCTGGAGAACGCGCGCAGGTTCCTCAAGAGCGCCGAAGGCATCGCCGCCAAGAGCGCCGGAACCGCCAACGACGTCTGGAGGCGCGTTCTCGACACACGCATCCGGATCGCGCTGCTTGCCGGAGAACTTCCGACTGCCGGCGCTCTGGTGCGGCGAAATATCGGCTGGCGTGAATCGGGGCGGCATAACGAAGCCTTCGATGCGGGCGTTGCGGTGACGATTGGGATGCGCACGGGTGACCGGGCTCTCATCGACGCGTTCTTCGATCCGCAGTTACTGTGGGACTCGGTCGCGGCCAACGATGCGGAATCGTGCGGAGCGTTGATTGCCGGTTATGCCGAGGTGATGCAGGTACGCGGTATGTCCAAGGATCTGCGCGGTATCCTCGAACGGTGCGTCGCGCAGCAATTGATCGATCCGTATGTTGCAATTCAGCTTTGCGGGGCGCGCGTTCTTCCGATCGAGAGTGCTGCGCTTGCGATGGAACAAACCAATGCGTATCTCGGCGATGTCCCGGCACCCGCCGCCGCGGCGCACGTCGCCCTGTGCAAAGCGACGCTTCTACGACGCCAGGAGTCGCAGCCCGCGTCAGTAGCGGCCGCCCTAACCGCCGCGACGCATTTTGGGCAGATGGGCTGGCGCCTCCACGAGGCGCAGGCGCTGGAGCTCGCGGGTAATCTGCGCGCGGCAAGCATTATCTACGCCGAATGCGGCGCGAGTTCCGACGTTGCTCGCCTCAGCGCGCGCGACACGCGCAAGCTCAAATACGCTCCCTTCGGCGCACGTCTCTCGCCTCGAGAGCGCGAAGTCGCGCGGCTGGTAGCCGCGCAGCGATCGAACCGGGATATCGCCCGAGCCCTTGAGATCAGCGTCCGCACGGTCGAGCATCACGTCGAAGCCGCGTTTAGCAAGCTGGGCATTCGCGCGCGATGGGAACTCACGCCCGAGCGTCTCAGTACGGGAGTCACTCGAAGCGCACCCTGAGCGGGCTCCTACTTGAGCGCGTCTAGTGCCGCTTGCGCGCGCTGGTAGTGAGGATCGAGCGCGAGCGCGCGACGGTATTCCGTTCGCGCGTTAGTCAGGTCTCCCGAGCCCTGGTACGCACGACCCAGTCCGAAGTGAGCCCGCGCCGACTCCGGGTGGTCGGCGACGTTGTGCTGCAGCAATAGCACCGCCGTATCGGCGTGCCCCATCTTTAGGCATTGATAGCCGGCGAAATCGACTGCGTCGCCAACTGCGGATAGCCGCAAGTCGATGAGTTGTCCGAACTCGCGATAGGTTGCCAGAACCGCGCGCGGTTCGTCGCGCTCGTCGTAGATGCGCGCAACCATGAGCTGCAGCGGCGTTCGGTTCCACACCGGGGGCGAGAACATCGCCAGCGGGAGCGAGGGATTGATCTCAACGGCGTTAACGGCACTCTCCGTAAGCGTCGTGCCGCTCTCTTCATCGACTTCCTTAAAACGATGCGGGCGCATCACACCGCCTTCCGGGCGGTAATCGGACAAGACGTCGATGGTAGTGTAGCGCTTTCCGAACGCGTGCATCGGCACCACGCGCTTTTCCGCATCGATCATCCAGGTGCGTGGATTGACGTATAGATCTTCCAAGAACCCGTCGTCGAGCGTTGCCGCAACGACGTATTCCGTCTGCCCAAGCACCGTCGCCAACCCGCCCAAGGTCAGGGCGACCTTCTTCTGCGTATATTCAACGAGCGGATCGTCGAAGGCCGCCGCGTGGCGGCCCGCATCGGCGGCGGCACCAACGGTGCGAACGACGATCCCGGGATCGGGATAATACTCCCAAGCGGAGCCGTCGTAGCCCTCGTGAATTTCACCCAGCGGATCGACGCGCGGATCGCCAATCACGCGGTAGAACGGGCGCATCTGCGCGGCAAAGGTGTCGATCTGCATGCTGCCCTCTCGGTACCAGCCGCGTTCGACGACGCTCGTAATCGCGGCGATGGCCTTAGCGCCGCCGAGCGCTTCGATATGATTGCGGACGATGCCGTCTACGGTCTGCTGCGCAGGCGGTCCTAACGCGAGAAGCAGGCACGCCAAGGCTGCCGAAATCGTGCGCATGCGGGCGCATTGCCTCGAGGAAAACACGAATCCTCCGACGCTTCGGCTATCAAGTTTTTTCAACCGGCGCGCCCGGCTTTGCAACCCTTTTAACCCAGCTGTCCGCGCTTAGAACGTCGGCGCTCGGCGATATCAGCACGTAGAGCGAGAGGATTAAGAGCGCTAACTCGATCGACTCGAGTCCGAAGCGCGACAGGTACTGCCCGGTGGCAAAGTAATAGTTCGCCGCTAAGAAGACGCCGCCGGCCGCGCCCACTCGCGTTAATAGCCCGAGTATCAGCGAGATCCCGACGAGCGTTTCACCAAACGCTATCAACTGGGCGAAAATGGCTTGGTTCGGAATGACGACGTGGGTTAGAAAGCTATGAAAGGGTTCGCCGGTACCTTTTGCCGCGAAAGTTACCGCCGACAAGAATTCGCGCTGGCCGCCGGCCCAGTTGGGCTCGAATTTCGAGCTGCCGTAGGTAAACCAGACCAATCCCAGATAGACGCGCAATGCCGCCAGTAGGATATCAAGGCCGGTTTGTTCCTCATCGGAGCGTCTGGTGCTACGGGGTCAACGTGAAAACGGTTCCCAACCCTAGGCCGTGGGTGCCGCCTTTGAGCGTGGTGCCATACAGCGAACCGTTGCGCAGGGTTAAATCAGCCTGGGGGTTCGCGCCGTCAGGCCTTCCACCGAAGGAGTGAAGCACGCGCTCCTTACCAGTCGTCGTTGCGCTGAAGAGCGTTCCAGCGCCGCTCGCGCCGCCCACAACCGTCGTGCCGTAGAGCGTGCCGTTAACGTCCGTCACCCGCGCAGAAGGTGCAGCGCCGTCACTTCCGCCCTTGAAACTGTAGAGCACGCGTTCCTTTCCAGCGGTGCTTATGCTGAAGAACGTTCCCGAGCCGGGCGCCCCGCCGTTGTAGGTTGTTCCGTAAAGCGAACCGTTCACGACGGCCAAACCCGCGTAGGGATTCGCGCCGTCGTTTCCGCCTTTAAAACTGTAGAGCACACGCTCCGTTCCAGTACTCGTGACGCTGAAGACGGTTCCGTAACCGTTCGTCCCACCGCCGACCGTCGTGCCGTAGAGCGTGCCATTGAAGGTGGTCAAGGATGCGCGTGGATTCGCACCATCGGGCGTGCCTGCGAAGCGGTAGAGCACGCGCTCCACGCCGGCAGAGGATATGCTGAAGATTGTGCCGTCGCTGTTGCCGCCGCTGAAGGTCGTGCCGTAGAGCATGCCGTGCAGCGCGGTTACTCCGTTGGGGAGAGCGCCGTCGCTGCCGCCCTTGAAACTGTAGAGTGCGCGCTCCCTGCCATTGGTGGTTACGCTGAAGACCGTTCCAAAGTATTCCCGGCCGCCGACGTTGGTTGTGCCGTACAACGTCCCACTCAGATTCGTTAACCCGGCATTGGGATGTGCGCCGTCGGGAGTGTTCGCGAAGGCATGGATCACACGCTCGCGGCCCGCAGCGGTTATTCTAAAGACCGTTCCGTCGCGTTTCGAGCCGCCTTGATAGGTCGTGCCGTAGAGCGCTCCGTTCACGTTCGTCAAGCCCGCCTCGGGATAGGCGCCGTCCCTGCGATCGAAGCCGAACACGAACCCATAGCCCGCAGCTACGTGCTGCGCGCGAGTGGAAGCATCGAGTACTGCCGGATTGAGGGCCGAGTGCGATCCGCCGCAACCCGCCAGCATCGCAACGGCTACGCAGACGCCTACGGCGGAGCGGCTGAAATCTAAAGTTTTCATCCGATTCTCCCTGGCATTTTAAGCTCGCAGCCATTATATCAAACAGCGCGCTGCGGAGCCGAAAACGACTCTCTCGCGGCAAACTGCGATCCCAACAGGCACCTCGCGTTTACCGCTGCGGTCGCGAGTGCGCCACCGTACGCGTCAACGGTGATCGACTTCACGCCCTTGGTACAGCAAAAGCGGACCCACGGGGAAGCGTTCCTCGTAATCAGCACTTTCCCATGCGGCGCTCTTGAACACCACGCCTATTTCGATATGCTAATGGTTGCGAAGGCCGCCTTAAAGTTCGTGACCTTCGTTGCGGCGCCGCCGGCCGGATACTTGTAAAATGCGACGGCCGCTACGGGAGAGCCGAACCTAGTGGTTACCGCAACTCGCCTTGAATCCAGAAGTCGTAAGGTTCAGATTGGTCAGTCGTCATTGAACCTTTTTGTTCTGCAATGAGGTTGCTTATCGCGTAGCGGTTGATCCCATCAGGAGGAATTCCGATCGCGAAGTACGTGCCGTCCCATTGAACGGGCGTGGGCTGGTACGACGGCGCCGCGCTTCCTTCGAACGAGATATTGCTGAACCTCTGGGCCCCCTTTTGCAGCTCGGCGGCAGCAAAAAACGGATGGTTCAAGCCCTGGCCATCGACTAAAAGGTTGCCATCGTTGTCGTAAGCGCAGTACCTCGTCGTAGCAAACGAAACCCGGTATGTCGTCGGAAGTCCGGTAGCGCGCGGATACACCAGCACCCGACCTTTCACGTCTTTCCGCGGATGGCCAAAGCCAACCACCGCAAGGTTCCCCGTGGTTGGGTCGACTGAACAATCCTGCGGCGTTAACGTCTCGGAAGTCTTGAGCGTAGCGATCTGTTCTGTTCCTCCGTGCGCATACTCTACGATTGGCCCTCCGCTTTCGTAGTTGACGATCCACACGTTTCCAACTTGATCGGTGCACATGCCGGATGCCCACGGCAAGCCCGTGAGTTCTCCAACGTGAGTCGCTTTCGGGAACGTGTAAATCTCGACGTCGTTCGAGCTTTCTCCAGAGTCAACATAGAGCAGGTCCGTGTTTTTCGCCTCCGGCCGCATCCACGAGTGTCGGGAATCTCGTCCATTTGAGGGCACTTGCGGGATCGCGCCCGGGGCTCCGATTGTCGACTGCGATCCACCGCAACCGGAGAGCAGCACCACGGCTCCGCCGATGCCAAAGGCACGGCGAGCAACATCCGAAATCCTCATTGTCTTTACTCCCGGTTAAGAAACGGCGGGTTGCGCCGCCTAACGTTTAGGCAGTGCGCCGACAGCAATGCTGTCGCGCCGACAATCAAAGCGAGGCGACCGAAGCGGAACGTATTCACGGCGTCTCCCGAAGCCCGAGAAGGGGGGCTTGCACAACGCTTAGCTTTCGGCGTCAGCTTGCGGGCCACTTCCCTACAACTTCTGACCGCCAGCTTCGAACGGCTGGCTTTAGTTCCCGCGAAAGGCGAGGGTCAGATCTCAAAAGGGCTGGCGCCCTTGCACCGACGAAGCCGCTCGCGCGGTTCATGCCACAGCCCCGCTACCCTTCTCAGAGCGCTAACAAGCGCTCGCCCTAACACGCGGAACATTTCGCAGCATCGGCAACGTCATCCTAGCGGAACGCGCGGAGTCAAAAACGTCGCGAATTGCCTTGAGAATGACTTGCGGATGATCCAGCTGGATGTAATGCTCGCCCTCACCGTAATCGAAAAGTTGACGTGCGTTCGTCGAGAGTGCTAACCACGAGGCCTGAGCACGAGCCGAATCACGCTCGAAGGCTATGTGCCAACGATGCACGTCGGCGGGCTTGGCCGGCGGACGTCCAAAATGCCAGGTCGTCAGGACGCGAACCGGCCGAGAACCAAACGACGTTACGTGTTGCTGCAGGAAGCGCCAATCGTCCGGCATCTCTTTCATTTCGGAGATGGCGGCGTCGTACAGCCCCGTTTGCGTTTGTACTTGGTGCAGCATCGCTGCGTTGAGTTCGCCGGAGAACGTTCGCTCCGGCAAACCACGGAAGAAGCTCTTGGGGCAGGATGCGGGCACCGGCGAGCCGCTCGCTATAGCGTCTCGGCATAAGCGCATTCGGCCGACCAGCCTAGGAATGTCGTTCCGGTCCCGCGTTTGCCACTTTGCGGGCTCGACGTCCCCGTCGTCGGCATCGGAAAGAACGATGCCCGCGACCTCCGGCATGTAGCGATCGGCAAATGCGCGCAGATCGTAACTGCCGAACGCGGCCGCCACGAGGACATACGGTGGAGAGATGCCGGCACTATGCAGCGCAGCGTGGAGCTCGTCTGCGATGCGCACGCTCGTGCGCGGCATCGGTCCGGACTCGCTGAATCCGTATCCCGCGCGATCGTACGAGCATGCCCGTGTAAAGGTTGCCACTTGCGGCTGCACGACCGCCCAGGCCGGCGACCAGTCGCCCCACCCTTGGTCGAAGATGACGGCCGGCGTTCCCGAACCCATGCAGTAAAAATTCAGCGAACCGCTTCCAGTCTTATAACGAACGCCGGGGCGAGTGTAAATGCCATCGCCGTTTGCGGCACTCGTCGCGGTTTGCGAGGCGAAAAGCAGGCAAGCCGCAAGTCCAACGTAGCGTCGTATCATTCGCCTACCGTAACCAGGCAACGAACATCGAGTCTTGAACGAAATGCACGCTATGTATGACGAATGGGTCGCTCCCAAACGACGGACGGCCGACGCCGGATCCTTTCTCGTCGAAGTATTCTACACACCGCCAAACACGTACGCTCCGTTTCACGTTCACGATCAAGTAACCGCCGTCGCACCTCTTAGCGGCTACTTCGTGGAGAATACCTTCAAAAAGAGCGTCCAAGGTAAACCGGGAGCCGTAATCGTCGAGACGCCCGAATCCCCCCACGAAAATATGTACGGCCCGCGCGGCGGTACGAACCTGCGCCTCCGGATGAGCCCGGAACTCCAAAGCTTCGTCGAATGTGAAGCGCACGGGCGCTCCGGCCACGTACGCGCCTACGAGATGGCACGCAGCATGGCCGAGAATATGGGCGATCCTCTTCTGCTCGAATGCGCGGCCCTGGAAATACTTGGCTTCGTGAACAACGGCCCGGAATGGATCCCGCGCTGCCGGCCGGAATTTCTGCGCGACATTATTGCAAATTTGCGCGCAAACGTGGATCTCGGGCGTAACATCGCGACGATTGCTCGTGACGCGCATGTTTCACCGATTCGCCTCGTACGCTCATTCCGAAGAACCTACGGTATCAGCCTGGCGCGGTTCATACGCGTCCTGCAAATGCAGCGTGCGCGTAGCCTTCTATCGGATCCGGCGATTTCACTCAGCGCCGTCGCTGCCGAAGCCGGTTTCAGCGACCAGAGTCACATGACTCGTGAATTTGCTCAAACCTATGGCGATACGCCCGCCTCTATGCGCCGGTTGAAAAGGTACAACGGTTGGGTCGTTGGATCGTACAGAGTGCTGGAGCTAAATGCTGATCAGTAGTCGAACGTTGCTAGAGGCGATCTGCGCGGACTTCCGAGGCGCGCGATGTGAGCACGTTATCTTAGCCGTTAATCGCCAAAGGGTCACGCCGGATTATGGGGCGGTAAAGACAGCTACAGTCTCCGTGACGTAACCCAAACGATTATCGCAACGAGGACGACTAGGCTCAGGATGAGGTTCGATTCAATTTCTCCACGGAAGCGGTTGTGCGCGATATGCATCGATCATCTTGGTGACCCCTCGTTTATGGCGTCAGCGCGAAGACCGTTCCGTGCCCGTACGTGCCGCCGCCAGTGGTCGTGCCGTACAGCGTGCCGTTCACGTCGATCAGCTCCGCCGCGGGCTGATTGCCGTCGCTTCCCCTGCCGAAGCTATACAGCACTTTCTCCGTGCCACCCGGCGTGATGCTAAAGACCGTGCCTTCGCTGGATGCGCCGCCGAGGCGGGTCGTGCCATAGAACTTGCCCTTTAGCTCGATGAGGGTAGCCAAGGGAAAATAGCCATCGGCTCCGTTGAAGCTGTGGAGTACGTTTTCCGTGCCGCCCCGCAGTGGGACGCTAAAGACGGTCCCACAGCCCTTCTCGTAAGCGCTGCAGCTATACGCACCGCCGATGGTCGTCGTGCCATAGAGCTTGCCATTTAACTCGATCAGGCCCGCATAAGGGGACGCGCCATCGGCTTCATTGAAGCCGTGGAGCGCTTTCTCAGCACCGCCCGTCGTAATGCGAAAGACCGAGCCCCAAAGATGATTGCTGCGGTCGTGGGTTGTGCCGTAGAGGTTGGCCTTTACGTCGATCAGGCCCGCGTCAGGGCTCAAGCCATGGTGGCGTTTGCCGAAGGCGTATAGCACCTTCTCTTCGCCTTGCGTCGTTATGCTGTACACTGTTCCGCAGCCGTTCAAGGAGTAGCAGGCGTCGAAGTACTGGTCACCCCCTCCTGTCGTCGTCCCGTACAGCGTACCATTCACGTCGACCAGACCCGCAAGAGGATACGCGCCATCGGGGGATCCGGGGAACTTGTAGAGCACTTTTTCCGCGCCGCTCGGCGTGATACTAAAGACCGTCCCGCAGCCGAAGGACGGATATGTGTAAGAGCACCCAATCCCGCCTGTGTCCGTGGTTCCGTAGAGCGTGCCGCCCACATTGATCAAGCCGGCCTGAGGACTACTGCCATCGCTTCCTCCGCCGAAGTTATACAACACTTTCTCTGCGCCGCCCAGCGTAACGCTAAAGACCGTCCCGCAGCCTTGGTACGACGTGGTGGGGCAGGAATTCGAGCCGCCCGCGACAGTCGTGCCGTAGAGCGTGCCGCCCACGTCGATCAAGTTTGCGGTAGGGTAGTTCCCATCGGGGGGCGCGCCAAAGCTATACAGGAGCTTGTAGTGCGTGCGATTGACGCGTGCCGCGAGCGCGGAGGTTTGTGGCAGCGCGCCCGGCACGCTAATCTGCGGCTGAATGTCATCCTGAGCCTGTCGAAGGGCGCCGCAGCCACCCAGCAACGTTGAAGCGGCGCTGATGCTCAGGGCGTAGAGAGCGCGGTTTTTCATGTGCGATGCCTCCGGCAGCCGAATGGGCGAGTGGCTAAGGACGTTCGGTACGACGGCTTCTGAACCCTAAAGCCGTTAAGAACGTCAAGCGTAGCGGAAGCGTTGTTAACGCTCTTAGACCGTACCGCTTCCCCGCCAATCGCGGGCTCTACAGTTTGCGGCGTAGCTCGGATGAAGTTGCGCGCTCTCAGCATCGGGTACGACCTGATCTCGGTGCGCATAGGCATTAGGGCCGGCACGTAAC
Source organism: Candidatus Cybelea sp. (assembly GCA_049578945.1). Classification (GTDB taxonomy): domain Bacteria; phylum Vulcanimicrobiota; class Vulcanimicrobiia; order Vulcanimicrobiales; family Vulcanimicrobiaceae; genus Cybelea. The sequence goes on from JBAUMX010000026.1 coordinate 10,800, forward strand.
GAATCGAGCTGGAAACTTGCACGAGTCGCGAAACGGGTTGCATGCCCCGAAGTGCCGCCGCTCGGAGGGCCTCCGAGAAATAGTTTTATCTAAGCGACTTGACCTACGACGGCGGTGGAAACCTGTTCGTTAACGAGGCTCGAGAAGCGCGAAGCGGAAGGGCTGGATTCCTCGACTTCACGAACGCGCCGGCGCGGGTTATGCCGCAGCCCGGCTGGCTCGTCTCACGGCGGGGCTTTTATTCTGACTTAACTGCCGGAGCGCCCCGGCTAGAGGTCCCCCCAGTTACCGTTTCGTAACACCTCAACGTTCGTAATCGGTTCGATTTCCCAAGGCGTCGCGGTCCCGCCGTGGGTTTCGCCGAACGACTCTTGATCATAGAGTAACCACCCAGTAATGCGAATGCGACGGCCCCCCGCCACGCCGCGCAGATTCACCGGTCGCCAGGACGTATAGGCGGCGCGCCAGCGAGGCGTTATTTCGCCAAGAATAATTTGCTGGCCGTCGGTTACGCCGGGTCGCTGGGCCAGAAAGAGCTCGACGTCTTCATCGCGCGGCAGCGTCGATCCGCAGTTGCTCGGCTCGCCCGTTTCGCGCGCCACCTGCAGAATGTAACCGGTAAACACAACGCCTTGGCCCTCATGCGGCTCAATCGTGGCCCGCGAAGACGCCGACCAGTTCGCGCGCATAGTTGGCGTGGCGGCCGGCAGAATCGGAAGCTGCTTCACGCCGGCAACGGTCATCGGAATGGTAGACGCCGGCGCAGTGCTGCGGTTCTTGAGTTTGTTGACTTGCGGGTCACCGCCGGAGCCGTGCGCGGGACAACCTGCAAAAGCACCGGATTCGACATGGTTCGGAGCGGCCGAAGCCGACGTTAAGGTCGCAAGGACAATGGCGGCGGTCACGGCAGCTATCGAGCGGCGAGCGTACATCGTCTCTACCTCCTGCGCTAACATTCGCTTGACCTGGGTCGCGTCCCTCATCGGCCCGTTCGAGGTGCCCCCACCCTTCGCCATCCCAAAACCGTTTGTTTGTCTGACAGATCGGCACTTATGCTGTCATTGAGCGGTTTCGTCCCGTAAAGCCGCGCCGATGCCGTCTAAGCCTTTTTCACCGTCGAGAACGCGATGACAATCTTGGGCACGGTGCCATGCGCCGAAAAGACGATCGTGCCAGAGAGCTTCGAACCATCAACGGTAGCGTGGCCCCTATCCTGGCCTCGCCTCCGGCTAATTCGCATCTTGAAGTCTAAGTGCTTCCCGCGCACCTTAAGGCGGCCCGTAAATCGCAGATGGGCTCGGTGCGTGGGAAACTTTAGCGTGATCGAACCCGACAGATAGTTAAGATACTGCCCGATCCTGATCTTTATCGGACCCGACTCTGACCCGCTAGCACCGGTTTCCTTCCACGTTCCAACGTAAGTGCCGCCGATGAAGGGATAGGTCGCCCCGCGCACCATTGGGTTCAAGCTCGTCGCGGATTGCGAGGACGGCAACGTGGAGGCAGTCTGTGCGGAGCATGACGACAGGGCGACCGCTCCAATAACCACCGTAATCGCGAGGCGTTGAGGGCTACAAAACATCATAGACACCTCCTGCTCCAGCATTCAACTGTGATGATTCAGCGCCCTCGCGTAGTCCCAGAACCGGTCGGTTACGGGACACATCGGCGATCGCGGTGATTTAAGGCCCGCTTAGTCCCGCAACGGCGTCCCGATTTGTGCTGCCACTCCTGAGGACCGGAACAGCGTCGAGTGTGCCCGAAACCTGAACGACCACCGATCCGTATGAAACGTAGGCCGAAAGGGAGGGTCCTCAATTGAATTTGCCGACCGCGATAGTCGTCGCAACTGGAATGGTCTGCGCCACCGTTTTGCTTGTAGTTCTAGTCTCTTTTCTCTGGGCAGCCCACCACCGGTAGCGGTTTGCCCGCCTGCGATTCATCTCGGCGAGGCCGATGGCGCCGATAACGCTCTATTATCGGTAACGTCGACAAGCACTGGTTTCGCGTCAATCGTGCCTGCAGCGACGAGGGCCCGCAGTTCATCATCCGTACGTTTCCCGAGCACTCGAACGACCTGCTTTCGTGCGTCGATCATCGTCGTGGACGCCCCATCCGGCTGCAACGGCCCACGAACCTTCATCAACTGCTCGAGCAGCGCAATGAAGTCCCCAAGCCGGCACCGCGCCAACTCGTCACAAACCCTCTTCGCTGACGCTTTATCGGCGAAGACCTTGGTTTGAACGGCCGCCGCCCAAGTTGTGCGGGTAGTTGTGCCTTATTGCCGACGAAGTTCGGTGCTACAGTAGGGACGACAGGCACTTCGCGTGCCTGAAAAAGGAGCCGTCATATGTGGAATATCTCAAATGCGGCCCGCTGCGCCTTAGGGCTTTGCGCGGCGGCTGCGACCCTTGGGGGCTGCAGCGGGGCAGGACAGATTCCAAGTCCCACAGAGCAGACGCCGATCAGCAACACCGGCACTACCGCATTTCGGGTGGCGTCGCCGAGCTATGCCACGCCTCAGCGCGTAGTTCCCAGCTCCTCGGGCGACGAGGTCCTCCAGGGAAAGATTCATACTCATTGCAAATACCACGCCGGACTTTTCACAACGTGCAACTTTCATACAACCCAGCCGGGTAAGGCAACGGGGCCATATCCGGGTACGTTTACCGCCGGGGGAAGCTATGAGGATAGCTTTTTGGAAGGCGATTCATTTGGCGAGTCTTTCACCATAAGTTCTGGGTCGTCTGAAATCACAGGATCAATATCTTGCGGCGGTCCGTTCGGGAGGTGCCCCGCGAATTCGTATATGAGCTCGATCGGGAATGGCGCGGCAGAGATTACGAAACTTACCAATAGACATCTAAGCGAGACGCTCGACGGACTGTAGCCTGGATTTACTAGGGCAATGCGCTATCACCCGCGCACGGGAGACCCCAGCCTAATGCGGATGTAGTCGGCTTTCATGCTACAGCACTGTTCGAAGAAATCCACCATTTTTCGCCCGTGAAAGTTAACCGTCGCTGTGCCGCTATCGCCGCTGCCTATCGCATAATCCATAGGTCTCTCGCTGAAATCCTGACACGATATGGACTCACTTGGCGACTCAATTCCGGCTCCGCCAACGGTTCCTGAAACTTGCGAGCCGCTAGTCGTGATCGTAAATGCCTCTGAAAAAATCCACTTGTGTGATCTTAAACGCCATTTCCCAGTGGCTGTAAAGCTTCCAGGCAAAGAGCCTTCGGCCGAGCCGCTTGCTGCGAAGCTGGTCTTCTCGGTGATACCGCGGCTATACAAACACCTGTACGAAATCCTAGTCGCGGTAAGACGCTCAGCAGGGCCGGTTCTATCGGGGCGATTGGAGTTTCCCGGGATCGGCGAGGTCGCGTCTAGGATTTGCGCGGGGCCCCCGCAACTTACAAGAAAGATAGCCGTCATGCTAACGCCCAATAAGTGGCGGCTCACCCACAAAACGTTCATAGTCCGACTCCTTGGAAGGACATGCTCGAATGGTGCCAGGTTACCATCCCTCGGCCTGGCTCGCCAGACACACAACCCGCACAAGTTGATCGGCCGGCCGCTCCCGTCCCAAAACCGGTCGATTTTCGGACGCCTTCGAAGTATGCAAGACTCCCACGCACCTTCGCAGCGTCGTCACGAGCATAACTTAGGCTGCACATGACTGCACATAGTCAAAGGCCCGTCTCACGAACGGGCCTTTGTTTTATGGCTCCGGATGTTGGACTCGAACCAACGACCCGCTGATTAACAGTCAGCTGCTCTACCAACTGAGCTAATCCGGACAGCGTGTCGGCGAATGACCGGCGGACCCTCGTTCCACGGGTGGGGCGCAGCCCCTGCCTGGCGCGCTCGGCTCAGGCGGTGCGCGGGGACTCCAGCGCCCGAGGAGCTCTCGCCTTCAGCAGCGCGTCGACGGTCAAAGCGAGCGGTAGCCCAAAGAAGATCGTGTGCGCGACGAGCACGTTGATGACGTGCGCGACGGTGCTATGCATCCGAGTGGCGTGCCCAATCGGCACGATGGCGTAGATCATGACCGCCATCACGACGGCGCCGAAGCCGAGGCCCGCCAGCACGACGTTGCACCGCACCGCCGGAACAGCCAAATACAACGCCGTAAACGCTACCGCCCACGCAAGCGACACGACGAAGTCCATCGCGAGACCGATCAGCGCCATCGGCCAACCACCCCCGAACGCGGACGGGCCGTATCCGTTGGAGGCGTCCCACTGCAAGAGCTGCTGCAAACCCAGCACAACTGAGAGACGTTCGGCGACGGCTCGTTCGAGCACCAAATAGACCGTGATCGTGATAAGACTGACGACCGCCGCGGAGACCGAGGCGCGGATGAATCGAGATGACAGCACGATATCGGCGAGAACGAGCAAGTGCCACCTGGTGTGACGCGCAGCGGAGAAGCCACGGCGGCCAGGGTATTACCAAAGCAAATGCCGGCAGCTTCGAAGCCTGGCCGCGCCGCGGTCGCCATCCCCACCGACGTCGACGACACGACGCTCGAGCTAGACGGCAGGCGCGTTGCCCTAACGAACCTGCGCAAAATCTACTTTCCCAAGCTCGGGCTGACGAAAGGCGATCTGCTGCGCTACTACCTCAGCGTCGCACAAGTTCTTCTCCCGCACGTCAACGACCGTCCGATGGTGATGAAGCGTTACCCTCACGGCGTTACCGGCGATTTCTTTTACATGAAGCGCACGCCGTCGCCCCGGCCGGAGTGGTTACGCACGTGTCGAATCGAGCATCGCTCCGGCAACGTCATCGACTTTCCCGTCCTCGACGACCGCGCATCGTTGCTTTGGCTGATCAACTTGGGGTGCATCGATCTCAATCCATGGTATTCGTTATGCGATGATCCGGATCGTCCGCTCTACATTCACTTCGACCTCGACCCGACGCCGGATACACCCTTCGCGACGCTGCGAGAGGCCGCCTCAATCGTCGGCGACGTTCTGCGCGGACTCGGCATGACGCCCTACGTAAAGACCTCAGGCAGCAAGGGGATACACGTCTACGTCCCGATACAGCGCCAACTGATCCAGCATGAGGTTTGGGAGATTGCCAAAGAGATCGGCCACCAGACCGCGCGGGCGCACCCCGATGTTCTCACGGCTGAGTACCGCGTCGCCAAACGTCCGAGAGGACGAGTCCTCGTCGACTACAATCAGAACGCTTGGGGAAGAACGCTCGCTTCGATCTATTCAGTACGCGCGAACGAGGCAGCGACCGTCTCAACCCCGATCTCGTGGGAAGAACTCAAAAACGGGGTCGAGATCGGCGACTTCACGGTTTTCAACGTTCCCGAACGCGTCGCGCGCGTCGGCGATCTCTGGAACCCGCTGCTGCAAAAACGCGGCCGTTTCGACCTCGGCCGCGTTGCCCTCTGACTGCTCAGCCTACGTCTTATCTCGTATTTTTCGTTTGGCTGCGTCGATCTCAGCTTGCGTTCGGTGCGTTGCCTCGTTCACGACCGATTTTGCCTTCTCGCTCGCGCTGAGCGTGTCGCCCGTATCTTCGCGCCGGGCTTTCTCCGCGTCGGCTGCGATACGATGGCCGCCTTCGTGCACCGCATCACGCGTGTCGTCCGCAGCGCGTTTTATCGTGTCGGTTACTTTGTCGAGAGTGTCCTTAGCCAACTGATTTCCCCTTTCGCTCCGCTAGCCTACCCACACCAAAGCGTTGATGAAACGTGGCGGACTCTAAGATCCGACGCGAAGGCTCGTGATATAGTGCCAAACTCCGAACACCCGGAGCAACCAGACGACCAACACGATAACGACTACCGCATTTAGCAGCGACTTGATTGGGCTCGCCATGGGTATGTACGTGTTTATTAGCCAGAGCAAGACGCCCACTACAATGAGGACGATGACGACTTCTATTAACGCCACTGCGCTTCTCCTTCGTCTTCCGGCGTAAAAACGTACCGATGCGTTCCACCATTCTTGCCCAATAGCAGACCTACCGAAACGAGGAGAAAAAAAGGAGCTTTATGTCGACAGGTCCCAATCCGAATCCGCCCGAGTCCGACCCAGATCCCGACGATTTCGAGGAAAGCCCTGACCCCGATGACTTTGGGGATGACGACGAGCTGGATGACGATGATGAGCAGTAGACCGACGGGGTCGAAGAAAAAGAGTTAGTTCATGTCGCGCTTTGAGGGGCTCGTTCTCCGTCCACCGGTCGAGCCCATGGAAACGCGCCACGTACAGCGCATCCCCGAAGGCACCGAGTGGACGTACGAGCCGAAGTGGGATGGTTTCCGTTGTCTCGCGTTCCGCGACGGCGACGAAGTCGAGCTGCAATCGAAGTCCGCCGAATCGCTCACACGTTATTTTCCCGAGATCGTAGAAGCGCTAAGAGACTGCAAGGCACAAAGGTTCGTAACCGACGGCGAGCTGATGATCGCGCGCGGGGTTGAGTCCGATTTCGACGCGTTGCTGCAGCGCATTCACCCGGCCGAGAGCCGCGTTCGTAAACTCGCGCAAGAGACGCCGGCGTCGTATTTGATCTTCGATCTGCTCGTCGACGGTCAAGCTGCGCTCTACGAACGACGGCTGCAAGCGCGCCGCGAGCCTCTCGAAGCCTTCGCTGCACGGAACTTCAACGATAGCGGCGTCATTCGGCTTTCACCCGCGACCGACGACCTCGAGCTCGCGCAGCAGTGGCTGGCCGGAAGCCTCGCTCGACTCGACGGCGTTATCGCAAAGCGCGACGTGCCATACGCCTTCGGAAGTCGCGATGCAGTCTTCAAAATCAAACGCAGCTACACGGCCGATTGCGTCGTTGGCGGCTTTCGGACCTCGGCCGACGGCACCGTCGCCTCGCTGCTGCTCGGGCTTTACGACGACGCCGGCAAACTCGACCACGTTGGCTTTGTCGGCTCGATGAATGCAGCCGAACGGCGGCGCGCCGGCGAGCGGCTCAAGCCGATCGTCGAGCCGCCGGGATTCACCGGAGTCGCACCGGGCGGGCCAAGCCGGTGGCGGCGCGAGCAGAGCGTGCAGTGGTTTCCGGTTCGCCCGTCAGTCGTCGTCGAGGTCGCCTTCGATCACGTCACCGGCCGGCGCTTCCGCCACGCCACGCGGCTGCTGCGATGGCGCCCCGATAAGCCGCCGCGCCAATGCACGATCGATCAGCTGCTTAATCCGTCGTAGTCATCCTTCGACTCCGCTCAGGATGACGTTTCCTTCGACGGCGACGCAGGGAGTGCTACGGGATTGTAAGGTCTTGCTGAAGTTCGACCGTGACCGCCGCGCCTGAGGGGATGACGATCGCTTCGCCCGAGCTTTGAGCGTAGATCGTACCACCGAGAGTGCCGGTGCCGCGATTTGAAACGCTGGGCGAGCTGCCGCCGCCGAAGTTCATCTGCCACGCGACCGGGCCCGGCGTCACCATCCCGGCGGCCATCGCCGGGGGCAGCTGATTTCGTGCGGCTCGAAGCGCGCCCGGGTCGTAGTTTACGACGCGTCGGCTTACGACGAAGGCGCTGATCGACTTTTTGCTGCCGTTCGCCAGATGGATCGTGGTTAAGAAGAATCGCACCTTCGCGCGGCTCGCTCCCCCCGGCTGCCTCACTTCGGTAACCCAGCCGGTGATATGGCCGCCAACCAAGGCAGGGTGCGACGTGTCTACGATTCGCAGCTTGAACTTGTCGCCGTACTTTGCCGTTGCCGAGTTTATCGTCTCGTCCAAGACGCACGCGATCCGCGTTCCGGCCCGCAACGTCTGCGACGGAACCAACGTCGTCGCACCGGCGGAAGCAAGCGAAACCGCACAAAGGGCGAGCGCGATGGCGCAGGCCGAGAGTCTATCCGGCAAAGTTCGGAACACGTAACTCATCTCCAGTAAAAGAAGTAGCTTTCCGAAGCGCCTCGACGCGGTCGGTTCGTTCCCACGGCAGATCGAGGTCGGGCCGTCCGAAATGGCCGTACGCGGCGGTCTGTTTGTAAATCGGCCGAAGCAGATTCAAGTGGTGGATGATCGCCGCCGGTCGAAGATCGAAAATTTCGGTCACGGCCTTGGCGATTTGCTCTTCGGAGAGCCGGCCGGTACCAAACGTTTCCACCAGAACGCTCATCGGGCGGGCGACGCCGATCGCATAGGCGACCTGCACCTCGCAACGATCGGCGATCCCGGCGGCAACGATATTTTTGGCGACCCAGCGGGCGGCGTACGCGCCGGAGCGATCGACTTTCGTGGGATCCTTTCCCGAGAATGCTCCGCCGCCGTGACGCGCCATTCCACCATAGGTATCGGCGATGATCTTGCGACCCGTTAGCCCGGCGTCGCCCTTCGGACCGCCGATCACGAACCGGCCGGTCGGGTTGACGTAGACGCGCGTCTGCTCGTCGTGCATCGAGCCGGGAATGACGTGATTGATGACCCGCTCGGTAATCTCGCGCCGAATCTCCTCGAGCGGAATTTCCGGATCGTGCTGGGTCGAAACGACGACAGCATCGACGCGCACCGGACGGTCGCCGTGATACTCGATCGTAACTTGTGACTTGCCATCCGGACGCAAGTACGGAATGTCTCCGTTCTTGCGCACCGCCGCTAGATGCCGGGTAAGATTGTGCGCGAGCACGATCGGCAGCGGCATCAGCTCGTCGGTTTCGCGGCACGCGTAGCCGAACATCATGCCTTGATCGCCGGCGCCGAGAAGCTCGAATTTGTCGCTATCCCCTGCCCGCGCTTCGAGCGACTTGTCGACACCCATCGCGATGTCCGGCGACTGCTCGTCGATCGAGACGCTCACGCCGCAGGTTTCCGCATCGAAACCGATCGCCGAGCGCGTGTAGCCGACCGCGCGGACCGTTTCGCGGGCGATCCGCGGAATGTCCACGTACGTCCTCGTCGAGACTTCACCCGCGATATGAATCTGGCCGGTAATCGCAAACGTCTCGACGGCGACCCGCGAGTGAGGATCGTCCTTCATCAGCGAGTCGAGCACCGCGTCGGAGATTTGGTCGGCCAGCTTGTCGGGATGACCCTCGGTTACGGACTCGCTCGTAAAGAGCCGTTTGTACGCCATCAGGTCCCTTCGCTCCAGGAAGCGATGTACTTCACTTGTTCGGGGGTCAGCGTGTCGATCTCGATGCCCATCGATGAAAGCTTGAGCCGCGCCACCTCTTCGTCGATCTCGACGGGTACGTCGTAAACGCGTCCCTTTTCGAGCTCTTCGTGGTATTTGACGAGGTAAGCCGCCACCAGCGCTTGATTCGAGAACGACATGTCCATGACCGCTGCCGGATGGCCTTCGGCCGCTGCTAGATTGATCAATCGCCCGTTGGCGAGAATGCAGACCTTCCGTCCGTCGTGCATCTCGTACTGCTCGACGAACTGACGTGGCTCGGTCTTGCCGCGCGAGATGCGTGCGATCGAGTCGAGATCGAGCTCGTCGTTGAAGTGGCCCGAGTTGCAGACGATCGCGCCATCCTTCATCAACCTGAAGTGCTCCTCGCGGATGACGTGATAGTTGCCGGTCACGGTCACGAAGATGTCTCCGACTTTCGCCGCGTCGCTCATCGGCATCACGCGATAGCCGTCCATGACGGCCTCGATGGCCTTACGCGGATCGACTTCGGTGACGATGACGTGCGCGCCCATTCCGGCGGCGCGTGAGGCGATGCCGCGACCGCACCAGCCGTATCCGACAACTACGAGGGTGCGACCCGCCAGCAAAACGTTGGTCGCGCGAACGATGCCATCGAGCGTCGACTGTCCCGTACCATAGCGGTTATCGAACATGAACTTGGTCAGTGCGTTGTTGACTGCGATGATCGGGTACGGCAGCACGCCGTCGCGCTGCATCGCGCGCAGCCGAATCACGCCGGTCGTCGTCTCCTCGCATCCGCCGATCAGTTCCGCCAGCTGATCCTTGTGCTTGGTGAAGATCGTCGTGACCAGATCGCAACCGTCGTCCATCGAGAGCTGCGGGTGGGTCGCGATCACCGACTCGATGTGTGAATAGTAGGTCGCGTTGTCCTCGCCCTTGATCGCATAGGTCGCGATGCCGTAGTCACAGAGGGCGGCCGCAACGTCATCCTGCGTGGAGAGCGGATTGCTGGCACAGAGCGCGATCTCGGCGCCTCCGGCCTGCAGCGCGAGCATTAGGTTGGCGGTCTCGGTCGTAACGTGAAGGCAGGCACCGATTCGAACGCCCGCAAGCGGTTTCTCGAGCTCGAAGCGGTCGCGGATTTGCGTGAGCACCGGCATGTAGCCGGCGGCCCAGGCAATTCTCGAACGGCCCGCTTCTGCAAGTCCTCGGTCTTTTACGCTGCCTGGGTTGGTCTGGACGGGATCTAAAAGGGTCACTCTCTCAATAACTCCTGCGCCGGGGGAAAAGGCTCGCGGGCTTTTCGCAACGCACCCGCTAACCCCTGGTCGCGTGGAGAGTCTGGACGCCTATCTCGATAGCCTGGCCTCGAAGGCAGCGGTCCCGGGAGGCGGGAGCGCCGCCGCCCTGACGGGAGCTCTGGCCGCCGCCCTCGTAGCGATGGTGGGGCGGATCGGAGCCGCGCCGGGGGACCTCGTCTCGGAGGCCGACAGCCTTCGCGGGAAATTGGTGGAAGCGCGCTCGCGTGACGAGGACGCTTATGCAGCCGTCGTTGCAGCCCAAGCGCTCCCCAAAGGGAATGACGCCGAGAGCTCGGCGCGCCGGCGCGCGCTCGACGAGGCCCTGGAGCGCGCCGCGCAAGTGCCGCTCGAGGCGGCAGAGTTTTCGCTGCAGGTTCTTCGGCTCGCCAATCGGCTCGCGCGAACTCCAAAGAGGGCGCTTGCGAGCGACGTCGGATCCGCCGCGGAGCTCGCTCATGCGGCGCTTGCAGCGTGCGGGTATAACGTACGCGTCAACCACCGATATATGCGCGAGGGGCCGATCGTTCGCGAGCAGACCGCCCGGCTCGTGCGTTACGAAGGCGAAGCGTCGCAGATCCTGGCGCGAGTGCGCGGCGCGCTCTCGCTATAAGTTCTCGTAGGTCGCGGCGGCCATCGAACCGAGGATCTGCCCGGCGACGGTGCCGGTATCTTCATCGTGCGGTCCGTCCATCGCACCAATGTAGAATGCGAACGCAACGTGGCGCCCGCCGCGCGTCGTGATGTAGCCGGCGAGACCTTTTTCAACGGTCCCTCCGTTGTTAAGGTAGTTGGTGCTGCCGTCGGTTCCGGTCTTGGCGAAGACCTTTCCACGGGCCGGCGATTGGCGCTTGATGTCGACGAGCGTGCCATCTACTCCCATGATCGGCAGACCGCGCAAGAGAGCCGGATACCAACCCTGCATTCGCGCCCACGCCAGGTAGCGCACCATAAAGTCGGGCGTAAAGTAGGCGCTGCTGCCTTCGCCGTCTTGTTGCGCGGCTTGATTCACATCGAGGCCGGCCGAGCTCAGTAGTTGCGCTTCCAGTCCGAAGCCCGTCGGCAAGAAGTCTTTGGTCGCGTGCTTTTTGTAAATTGCCCACATGTACGGCATCAACACCGCGTGGAGGTTATCGCTGACCTTCAGCGTGACGTAGACATCTTCCGAGAGCGGCGGCGAAACGTGCTTCGCCACGAGATTCGCCGGCACGTACGATGCCGCTGAAGGCGGAAGAGCCGATGTCGTCCCGGAGAAATCTTGCGAAATGCCCACGTCGAGAAGCGCCCTCCGAAAGGCCTCTTGAGCGAAAGGCTTCGGTTCGGGAACGCGATAGGCGTACAACACGCTCGGGCCGATCGGCTGCGTGCCGGTAATCGTGACGCGGTGGCTGCTATTCCAGAGTCGAGTATCCGCGCTCATGTCGATCGTTGCGTCGCTCTTGGCAGCGCCGGTCGTCGCGTGATTCTCAAACCGTACGTAGTCGGTCTCGGGTGAGACGGAGATGCTTACCGGGTCGCCCGGATGCGCGCCCGGCGTTACGGTTACGTCGACGACGTTATCGTTGACGACGATCGGCGAGACGATCACGCCGGTGCCGCCCTCGGCGCCTTGATCCGCAAAGAGTGAGGTGTCGACTAAGACGCGGCCGTGAATTCGCTTGATGCCGGCCTTGGCGACCTGTAACGCCAAATCGCGGAGCACCGCGAGCGGGTCGCCCGGCACGGCCTTGGTCCCTGGCGAGCCGTCGTAGGCGTGATCCTCATTCTCGAACGCGAGCCTGCCGTCAGGTTGTATGCGCTGTGACAGGTTTGGATCGCCGCTGGCAACGAGCACCAGATCTCCCTGCAGAACACCCTGCGCGTCGATCGGTCCGGTTCGATAGACCGGTGTCGTCCAGCGAAAGTCCGGCCCCAGCAGCGCTAAACTCGTCCCCTCGGTCAACAGCTTGGTCGTCGATGCGGCGACCATGAGCGTCGTGGGGTTGCGTTCGTAGAGCACGCGGTGCGAATCGAGATCGTAGACTTCGCCTGCAACGATCGAGTTCTTCAGCCGCGGCGTGCGCGTCGGCGCGTTGATGGCCAGTGCCAGCGCCGCCGCGGCGGCAATCACGCGAAGACTTCTACCAGATCGAGGAAAGGCGCGATATCGGCCTCGTCGACCTCCATGCCGACGCCTTTGGTGTGGTAGCGGATGTCGTGAAAATCCATTCCGGCGGTCATGACGAGCCCGTAGCGTTTCGCCGTCTCGCGGAATTCGCGCGTGTCTGCCTCGTCGTGGAGCGGATAGAAAACCTCGAGCCCGCGCAGCCCGTGCCCGACGAGCTCGTCGATGAGGTGACGATCCTTCAGCCGGCCGGGATGGGCGAGCACCGGAATTCCTCCGGCTGCCGCAATCGTTTCGATCGCGTGTTCGGGCGTCGTATAGATCTGCGGAACGTATCCGGGCTTGCCGGGAACGAGCGCTTCCCGAAAGGCGCCGTCGACGCTATCGACGATCCCGAGGCGCACGAGCGCCTTCGCAACGTGTGGCCGCCCCATCGCGTGCGCCCCGCCCGACTCCTTGATGACGTCTTCGAGCGTCAGCGGATATCCAGCCTCGCGCAGCCGCTCGACCATCGTCACGGCTCGCAGGCGCCGCTGCTCTTGGTTATACTCGATCAGCTCGTTGATCGGCGAAGGGCCCAGCGGTACGCCATACCCCAGCACGTGGACCTCGTTTTGACGCCACGTCGTGTTGATTTCGATTCCCGTGATCACACGTGCGCCGGGCGGCGGTTCGAAGGCTCCGTAGGACGCCAGCGTGTCGTGATCGGAGATCGAGAAAACCTTGACCCCTCGCTCACCCATGAAGTCGGAGAGCTCCTGCGGAGTGAGCGTTCCGTCGCTCATCCGGGTGTGCGAATGTAGATCAACCTTCAACTTCGGAAACCTTCTCCGCGAGGATGCGGCGCTGTACGAAGAGCGAGATCGCGGTTCGTTCGCTCTCACCGATGGCGACCACGACAAACGAGGGGGTGCAGACCAGATCGAGCTGAGCTCCGCGTAGGTAGCTGCGCGCGATCGCAACCGCTTTGATCGCCTGGTTAATCGCGCCCGCGCCCACAGCCTGGAGCTCCGAGGTTTCGCGCTCCCGAAGCGCCGCAGCAAGGGCTCCCGCCACCGCGTTGGGATTGCTCTTTGCCGAGACCTTTAGCGTCACAGCTACGCTCATGCGATACCCTTCAAAAAGATGCGCTTAATCTCATTGGCCTTGCCAGACGTGGGATCGATCGAGACGACGGCACCGCAGAACTGCTTACTCCCCGTCTTCTGAACGCTGAAACGCTCGGAGAGACCGCTGAGAAACCGGTCGAGGACTGCGCCCGCCTCCATCCCGATGATTCCTTCGGTCGGGCCGGTCATGCCCAGGTCGCTGATGTAAGCAGTGCCCCCCGGCAGAATCTGCTCGTCGGCGGTCTGGACGTGTGTATGCGTTCCAAACACGCATGACACCCTCCCGTCTAAAAAGCGTCCGAGCGCAACTTTCTCTGAGGTCGCTTCGGCATGGACGTCCACGATAACCACGGGGGTGCGCCGTCGCAGGTCGGCTACCAAGGTGTCGGCACAGCGAAACGGATCGTCGACCGGCGGCATGAACGTTCGGCCCATCAGGTTGAGCACGGCCACCGTCACGCCATCGACCGTGAAGGTTGCGGCTCCCTGACCAGGCACCGAAGGCGGATAGTTCGCCGGGCGGATAACGCGGCTGCTGGTCTCGAGATACTCGCTGAAATCTCGCTTGTCGAAGATGTGATTGCCGCCGGTGATAAAGTCGACTCCGCTAGCAAAGATCTCCTCGGCGGTTTGCGCGGTCAAGCCAAAACCGCCCGCGGCATTTTCGCCGTTGGCAATGCAGGCGTGGATGCCGTGCTGCTCTCTAAGCAGCGAAACGCATCGCTTCAGCACCTCGCGACCGGGGGAACCTACGACGTCCCCGATGATCAGGAGGTTGAGGGGGCTATCTATCGGCGCGCCGAGGCCTTCGCTTTCTTCTGGGATTTAAGGAAGTAGACGAGCACGCGCTTCTCTTCTCTAAACCCCACCAAACTCTTGGATTGCGCGGGATCACGCAACGCCTCGACGGCATAGAGCGCGGCTTCGTCCTCGGCGGCCGGATCGACCTCGAGATGATCGTCGGGATGAGGGTTGCGGACGAGCGCTTCGCCGTAGCGGTCGTTGAAAAAGCCAACCTGCAACTCGAGCTCTTCCTTTGAAAAACTCTCCAGATCGCGCGTCACGTGAATGAAGGTCAACGTTCGGTCGCCCTCACACTCCACGCCAAAGATCGCCGGCTCATCCTTAGCGAGGGCGAGAAAACTGCGAACGTGCTCGTCGAGAGCTTCGGCGATGGCCGACTGCGCGGACCGATCGAGCCGCTGGCGGATCGCGAAGGTTACGCGGAGAGTGCGATCCGCCGGACCCGAGCGGATCGAGGACAACTCAGGAAAGCGCACGAGCAGTGCGCAGACCAGGCTAACGGTGTCCGCATTCTCTACTGGTGCTCGCGTGTTCATGATCGGCTCTTCATTCGCAATCCAATCCCTCCGGAAGGGCGGCTTTGCCAAGGGGGAGGGTCGTACGACGCACCCCAAGGTCTCCCCTCGCCATCTCCTAGAAAAGAGTACCGTGAACTTGAGGAAGGTTCCGGGCGTTCTCGCCTTGGGCTTGCTTGCCTCGCTGACAGCACATGCGGTCCTCTATCGGGGCGAGCACGCTATGGGCGGCCCCTATCATTCTCTCCTCGTTCAGGCCGCCGTCGCGTTCGCCGTCAGCCTGCTCGCCTTTTTCGGCGCCTTAGCTTGGAGCGGCTCCAGCGCAGCAGACGGCAGCATTCTCGCCGCCCGGCTGCGGGATCGGCTCCCGGGGGTGCTCTGGATCCTTCCAGCCGCAGCGCTCTGGTATGCTGCTGCCGAGGCCGTCGAGCCGCATCACATTCCCGCGCCGCCGATGGTCGCTTTAGTCGTCCTAGCCGCGGCCTCGTGGCTCGTGCTTGCGTTGGCGCGCGCCATCGTCGGCACGCTGGCACGCGCAGCGATCGCTCTGCTGCGCAGCCCGTTCTCGCCCCGCACACCCTCCTGGAACCGCCGGCCGCGTCTGCAACCAAAGCGCCCTCGCGCGCCAAAGGCATACCGCCGCTTCGTTCGTCCTCCTCCGATCGCAGCCTGAGGCCAACGCGCGCCGTCGCGCGCTAACTTCACCCTTCTCCGATCGGAGGAATCCCATGTCTCGCTTTACCGCGGCGATCGTTGCCGCACTCTTGGCGTCGAATTTCGCCGCACCGGCCGTCGCCGCAACCAGCGGACTCGTCCGCGGCACGATCACCGTCGATGGCAAGCCCGCACCCGGCGCTACCGTCACGCTCGAAGGGGAAGGCTCGGTCTTTCGAGCCACGACCGACGCAAAAGGCGAGTACGTCTTTGCGCAGGTACCGTTCGGCTCGTACCGGCTCACCGCGCAAGCCAAAGGCGCCCACGAGCTTGAGGTGCTCGTCAACGTTTCGAGCGGTCACGTCTCGCGCGTCGACGTCCCACTCTCAACGCAATTGCTCCAGATTCACCAAACGACAGTCACCGCTCATGCCGGAGTCGAGGCAAACCCACCGTCGGTCAATCAGCTTACGCGCAGCGCCATCCAAACGTCGCCGGTGAACAATAGCCTCGATCGCCTGATTGCAACGCAACCCGGTGTCGTACAGTTCTCCTACAACGAGCCGGTTATCAACGGCTTTCACGGCGTGACCTACAACATCGATGGCGCGCCGCTGCCGTTGGCGACCACCTCGAACTTCGCCGAGATCATCGATCCAAAGATGATCGACTCGCTGGAGTTGCTGACGGGCGCGATCCCGGCCGAGTACGGCGGCGACCGGATGGGCGGTGTGGTCAACATCATCAGCACGCGACCAACCGACATTCCGGAAGGAACGTTCGGTACAATCACCGGCGGATTCGGCAATCAAGGCCAGGGGATCGGCGAGTTCGACGTCGAGTCACGCTCCGGTCAGAGCGAGTTCTTTCTGAGTGCAAACACGCAGACGACCCAACGAGGACTCGATGCCCCAACCTTCACGCCGATCAACGACGCCAGCTCCAGCAGCGATCAGTTTTTCCGGACGATCACGCAGCTGACCCCGCGAAGCACGTTGGCATTCGATTATTCGAATCAATTTTCGCAGTTTCAGATTCCGATCAACACCGATGCTAACAATCCTCTCGATCCAGTGCTCAATGCCCCCGGCACGCTCGACACCCAACTCGAATACGATCGCTTTTCAAACCTAAATTGGACGCAAATCTCGCAGGACGGCAACGGCGTCTTTCAAGTGATTCCGTGGTGGCGCTCGACCCGAATCGATTATTTTGGCGACCTTCCGCTCGACGTGCTCGGTGTCGAACCGGATTTCAGCATGTGTCCGCCAAGCTGCGACAGGACGGTGCACATCGTCGGTTTAGATCAGAATCAGTACGCCAGTTACCTCGGTGTGCGCGCCTCCGACTTTCGCGCGACCGCGACCCACGCATGGAAAATCGGCATCGACGTCAATCGCGAAAACGCCACCGCGTCGCAAGTCTTCGCCTGCTTCTACGTCGGCTGCAAGTCGAGCGGCACGGTCGCGACACCGTACTACGCCGCGAGTGCCGTACCCCAAGGCCAGGCCGGATCCCAAATCGGCATCTACGGTGAAGATCGCTGGCAGGAAACCCCGAACGTTCTGTGGAGCTACGGCCTGCGCTACGACCATTCGACCGGCTACGTCAGCGGATGGCAGCTCAGCCCGCGCATCGGCGTTAGCCTTTGGGATGGCGGCAGGAACGTTGTGCATGCCTATTATGGGCGATTCTACGCCGCGCCGCTGCTCGAGGACGTACGTCAGGATTGCGTCGCGCTCTCGCCGCAGCAGGCCTGCCTGACCCCAAATCCGGTCTATGACCTCAAGCCGGAGAGTGACGCCTATTACGAGATGGGCGTCGTGCACACGTTTAATTCGCGCTTCACCGGTACCCTGAACATCTTTCAAAAGAGCGCCGTCAACGTGCTCGACACGACCCAGCTTCTCAATACGCCGATCTTCGCCGTCTTCAACAACGCGATCGGCATCGATCACGGTGCCGAGCTGAAGCTGCAAGAGCAACAGCTGGGCGGCGATCAGTGGTTCTTGGCGGGCACGTACTCGGCGTCGTACTCCGCCTGCATCTCCGGTTCGGAATTCCTCTTCCCACCGAATACGAATCTTCCCGGCGTATCGTGCGTGGCGCAGCTCTCGCTCGAAGACCACAGTGAGCTCGTCGACGCGACGGCTGCGTATACCCACCGTTTCGGGAACGTCCCCAAGCTTTGGTACGCGACCATGCAGCTGAACTACGGCAGCGGCTTTCCGGTGCAGTTCGAAGACGCCAATGTGAACTTGAACGGGACCCTGCCGGCCCACACGACGCTCGACGTCTCCCTCGGTCGCGAGCTGACGCCGGGCAAGCCTGGTGAAGACCGGGGCCTTGGCCTCTCCTTGCAAGTTCTCAACGTGTTCAACCATCAGTACCCGATCAAGGTCTCGAACGGCTTCAACACGACCCAGATCTCGAACGGAACCTCGTATTTGCTGCGGCTCTCGGCGCCGTTCTAGATAGGCTAGGCGACCGTTTTTGCACCATGGGCCACTTCTTTTTGCAAAACATTCTCAGATTTCCCGAAGGACTCGCCCGCGCGGCCGGATTAAGAACGGATTGGAGCGATGCACGACCTCAGCCGTGGAAGAATTGTCATTACAGGGGGCGCCGGCCTTATAGGCAGCGCAGTTCTCTGGGCGCTTAATCGTCGCGGTCTGGACGATGCGTTGATAGTCGACCGCCTAGATGCTTCCGAAAAATGGAAGCACCTCGTCCCCCTGCGCTACGCGGATTACGTCGATGCCGACGAGTTCGCGGAGTTTGCTGCCGCCGGCCGCAACTTTGGTGACGTTCGCACCGTCTTTCATCTGGGCGCTTGTTCTTCGACGACCGAACGCGATGCCGATTTCCTCCTGCGCAACAACTACGAGTATACAAAGCGTCTGGCGCTGTGGGCCGTCGAACAAGAGGCGCGTTTCGTCTACGCATCGTCGGCCGCAACGTACGGCGGCCTCGAAGCCGACCTCTCCGACGAAACCAATCTCCATGCGCTCCGGCCGCTCAACGCATATGCCTACTCCAAGCAGCTCTTCGATCTCTATGCGATGCGCACTGGACTCGATCAGAAGACCTGCGGCTTGAAATACTTCAACGTCTTCGGACCTAATGAGGATCACAAGGGCGAGATGCGCAGCATCGTCCAGAAGGCGTACGAACAGATCCGCGAGCACGGCAACGTCCGGCTCTTCAAGAGCTACCGGCCGGAGTATCGCGACGGCGAGCAGCAGCGCGACTTCATCTACGTCAAGGATGCAGTCGAGATGACCCTGCACCTCGCCGAATCGGGCGCAACCGGTCTCTTCAATATCGGCTCGGGCACGCCACACACTTGGCTCGAGCTCGTCAAGCCGATCTTTCTCGCGCTCGAGCTGCCCGAAAGCATCGAGTTCGTCGAGATGCCCGCACAACTTCGCGGAAAGTATCAGTACTATACGTGTGCGCGCATGACGCGGCTCTACGCGACCGGCTACGACCGTCCGAGCACGCCCCTCCCCGACGCGGTGACGGATTACGTAACGAACTACTTAGTGCCTCAACGGCCGCTCGAGATTTCCGACGGCCCGGTAGCGGTACCGCTAAAAGCAATGTCACCCTAAGCTCCGTCGCAGGGGCCTCTTAGAAAGGACTCGATGTCACAGCCCAGCCGCGCCGAACGCCGCCGCCAACAACGCGGCGGTGCTGCCCCTCCTCCGCGCCGCGATCCGATGCGCGCGGTCTACATCGGCATCGCGATTGCGATCGTCGCGCTGATCCTCGCCTTCGTCGGCTTCAACTGGTGGCAGAACCGCTCGCTGCAACAGGCTAACGCAACGCCGACGCCGGGACCCAATGCAAGCGTGAAAGCAATTCAACTCGCCAATGGTGAGAGCATCGGCCTCAAGTTCGTCAAGGCGAAATATCCCGATACGGCGCAGGGTGGTCGCGGTCAGATCGTTGACGGCATCGGATGCGGGGCGATGGAGTACGCAACGCTTCACATTCACACGCATCTGGCGCTTTTCTACAACGGCAAGCCGATGCAAGTTCCGCAATATATCGGATTTGCGCCGAATCTGGCGGGAGGCTGCCTCTACTGGATTCATACACACGACGCCAGCGGCATCATTCACGTTGAAGCACCCGACATCAATCCGCCGCAAGGCGGTCCCTACACGCTGGGCATGCTCTTCGACATTTGGGGGCAGCCGCTCGAGCGCGAAGACGTCGCCGGACTCGTCGGACCGGTCACGGCGTACGTGAACGGCATGAAGTACGACGGCGATCTTCACGCGATACCTTTG
This sequence comes from Candidatus Cybelea sp., assembly GCA_049578945.1. GTDB lineage: Bacteria > Vulcanimicrobiota > Vulcanimicrobiia > Vulcanimicrobiales > Vulcanimicrobiaceae > Cybelea. Next base: position 30,673 of record JBAUMX010000026.1, read on the forward strand.
GGAGCGCATCAGCAGGTCGTCCTCGAGGTCGGAACGCCGGTCGTTCCGCCGCCGAACTACGCATTCCCCGCGGGAGTTTAGCGCAGAGCCTTTTTGATTGCTCCGACGAGCTCGTCGTATGAAAGCTCGCCGCTGTTGAGATACGCGACCTTCTTGTTCCGGTCGATGACGGCAATCGTCGGAAAACCGCCTTGGAGGTAGAGATTGGCGACGTTCAGCAGCGGATCGTACGCTACCGGATAGGCGACGTGGAATCGCCGAATCCAGCCGAGAACGTCGTTCTCGGATGACGCCGACGTCCCATCCATCGCGTAGGCGCTGCCGGAGACGCCAATGAAATCAACCGATCCGTGATATCGCTGATAGACTCGGTCGATCACCGCGGCTTCACGCTGGCAATGCGGGCACCACGTAGCGAAGACCTCGAGAAAGACGGGCTTATCGGCTTTGCTCAAGTCGAAGAGGCCGTTTGTCGTTGCGACTTCAAAGTTCGGCGCAGGGTTGCCGACCTGCGCTTTGCCGACCACCGCCGCCTGCGAAGCGGTCTGCACGCGGCGATGTTCGGGGCCGAAAAGATAGAAGAGAACCGCGCCGGCAACGACGACGACGAGCACGGCGATCGTCCCAATAGCGAGCGCGCGGCGCGTCATGCGTTTCGCAGCTTTCGGTCGACCGCCAACGCGCCGGGCGCATTGTAGGCGACAAAGAGGCTCGCAGCGGCGAGGGTCAGATCGAAGGCAACGTGCGGCCAATCGGCGACCGCCGAATCGTTTGGCCCGAAGCATCCGCAATTGGCGGGAATGTGTCGCACGACGGCAGACGCGATCGCACCGCCGTAGAGAACGAATTGCAGCGCGCAGAGCGCGGCAACGGCGCGCGTGAAGAGGCCGGCAACTAGATAGGCCCCCAGCAGCAGCTCGATGTAAGGCAGCGCAACGGCAAGCGGCCCAACGATTGCCGCCGGCAAAAGGCGAAAGCCGGCGATCGACGCTGCCAGTTCCGCCGAGTGGCCGACCTTGAGGCCGCCGGCAGCGAGCAGCAATCCACCCAAAAGTACGCGGACGACAAAGACCGCAGCTCCCACGGCGAGATTCGTTGCGCTCGGCCCGCCCCAACCCCTGGTAGAATGATGGTATATGATCGCGCTGATTGCGGCCGCACTCTTGGCGGTTATTCCGGTCCACGGGGTCGTGATCGCGAATCTTCAGGATGGCAGCACGATCGTTCGTACCGATCCGGTTGCCCGGATGCTCCCTGCGCAGACCCGGCGCTATCGCCTTGCGCCGGCTGCGACCTTTCGCGTAGGCACAACGATCGACGCACTGCTCGATCCTTCCCGCGATCCATGGAGTCTGCGCCAAGCAGTAGCTGCTGCCGCCTTCGCACCCGGCCTTCCGGACTCGGGACGCGTCGTACCAGTTCGAATCGGCAGCAAGCTCCCCGCAGCTCTACTCGTTGACCAGCACGGGCGATTAGTACGGCTCGACCGCACCTTTAGCGGCAAAACGCTCCTGCTCTCCTTCGTTTTTACGCGCTGTCCGGATCGCACGCTCTGCCCTGCGATCAGCGGCAAGTTCGCGTACTTGCAACGACGCCTCGACCCGCAACGCTTCGCTCTCGCGGAGATTACGCTGGACCCGCAATATGATTCCCCGGCAATCTTGCGCGAATACAGCGCGCAGTACGGCGCGCGGCCGCAGATCTGGACGCTTCTCACCGGTACGGGTTCGACGATCCAGCGCGTCCTCGACGAGTTTTCGATCAGCTCGATGCGCGTCAGCACGAGCAACTTTCTCCACGACGACCGGCTGTTTATTGTGACTCCCGGCGGCAGCATCGCCTACGTCGTTGAAACCGGGAGCTGGGATCCGCTCGGCGTTCTGGCGGAGGCAAGGGCGGTCTCCGGTCTTGCGAGTAATCCGTTCGAGCGTTTCAAGCTAGCGCTGGTGGCCGACGTCGTCGCGCTCTGCGGCGGCAGCGAGTCCGCCGGAATCACGCTGCTCGAGCTCTCGCTCTTCACGCTCCTTACGGTCATCGCGTTTGCGGGCGTGTGGGCCGTCGCTCGCGTCCTTTGGCCCAAACGAAACACGACGTCCTAAACGAAGCGGTGCATTTAGCCTGTCATCCTGAGCGAAGCGCCGCATGTCACCTTGTCATCCTGAGCGAAGCGCGGCGTATCATCCTGTCATCCTGAGCGAAGTCGAAGGGCGAAGGACGAAAGAATGAACGGGCCAGCTTAGCAAGGAAGCGTCGGGACGGGCAATGGAACAGCACGCCTTCCTCGAACATGCAATCAACCAATATGGCAAGGCGACCTATAATTTCGCCTACCGCCTGACCGGCAATGCCGCCGACGCGAGCGACCTAACCCAGGAAGCATTTATTCGTGTCTTTCGGGCCTGGCAAAGCTTCAAACCGGGAACGTCCTTCCTCTCGTGGATCTATCGAATCGTAACGAATCTGCACCGGGACGAACTTCGGCGGCGCAAGGGACGTTATCAAGAAGAGAGTGAACTGGCGGTTCAGCCAATCGAGGAGTACGTAGAAGGCCATCTCAGCGAACCAGTTTCTAAGGCGCTCGCCGACCTGACCCCCGATCAGCGGCGGATCGTCTTGCTCGCCGACGTCGAGGAGTGTAGCTATGAGGAGATCGGTAAGATTGTCGGATGTTCCGTGGGAACGGTGCGGTCGCGGCTGCATCGAGCGCGCGGGCAGCTACGCAAGCTCGTCAACCAGTATATGAAATCATCGTCATGAATCAAACGCATCCGAGTACCGAACGCATCATCGATTATCTGCACGGCGAGCTTCCGGCCGCCGAGGATGCTGCTATCCACGCGCACCTTGCGGAATGTCCTTCGTGCGAAGACCGTCGGGCTGAAGAGCTTACACTTACCGAGGTCTTGCGCGCGCACGCGCAGGCCAACGAGCGCGACCTGCCGGCAAGCGTCGTTGCCAAGATTCACGAGGCAATCGAGCGGCGCCCATCTCCGGCTCGAAACCCGTTCCGCGTGGCATTCCGTCCGGTCTTCTTCCTTCCGGCGGCAGCGGCGATAGCCATTGCTCTCTACTTCGGGTTCGGCCTTCGCCATAGCGCGCCTACGGTCACGGCAGTCAATCCGGACTACTACGTCGGCGCCCATGCTGCCGTCGCCGCCACCGCACCTTTCACCGAAGACGCGGTGCCGCCCGCGGTGCTCGCCTCAGATTATGAAACGCGCTAGCGTCGTCGCCGCACTCGCTTTGATCGTGGGCGCGCTCGGACCCGCGAGCGCGCAGTCGAATGGCAATTTCTCGACGTCGCGGACAAGCTCGATCGACGCGCTGATCTTGGCCGCGATAACGGCGCCCTCAAACGTCTCATACACCGGAACGGTACAGTCGTTTCGGATCGGAAGCGGCGCCTCCGAGGCGGCGGTCTACCGAGTCGAGCATCGCGCGCCCGATTTGACGCGGCGGGTTTATACCGCGCCGGCCGAACTCTCCGGTTACGCCGTAGTGCTAAAGGGCGACCAGAGCTATGCCATTGACTCGAAAAGGCATCGCATCGTTGAATCCCGTGACGACGCGGTCGACGCGCGCCTAGCGCTCCTGTCCGACGACGCGCTCATGCACAAAAACTATCGAGCTGTCGTGCGAGGCAACGAGATTTTCGACGGCCGGCGCGCGCTCGACGTAGCCATTCTCAGTAAACAGACCGGTCGCGCAGCGCTGACGCTGCGGATCGACGATGCGACCAAGATCGTTTTGGACAAGCAGGAGTTCGGCCCGCAGGGTGCGCTGGCCAACGAACTGCGTTTCGAAAATATCGACTTTGCATCATCGATTCCGTCGGCGGATTTCGTCATTCCGGAAAGATACGCGATTGTGCGCGGTCCGACGTTCGGCGAAACGTTCGATCGTCCCGACCGAGCCGTTCGCGCCGCCGGTTTTACGGTGCGTGAGCCGCGTTCGCTGCCGGGCGGCTTTGTCCCGATCGAAGGCGATCTCGACGACATGCAAGGCGTGCGCACCCTCCATTTTCTTTACTGCGATGGGATTCGCACCGTCTCGCTCTTCGAAAGCGCGCAGGCATCTACGCTGGAAGCGACGGAGCTTCGGCCGCGAGCGTTGCGCGTGGGTGGGCGCGATGCGCAGTATGCCGAGGACGGAACGACGGCGTTGCTCGCCTGGAGCGACGGCAGCCTCTACTACACGCTGGTCGGCGAGGTGGGGC
>JBAUMX010000027.1:0-10868 GCA_049578945.1 Candidatus Cybelea sp.
GGCATGGTCCCCGAAGCGAAGGCGGAACGCCAAAGCATCGCGCGAAGTGCGATGCGCTTAAGGTGAAGGGCATTGTGCTGGCCGGGGGCCTGGGGTCTCGCTTGCGGCCGCTGACGAAAGTTACGAACAAACATCTGCTTCCGGTTTACGATCGGCCGATGATCTACTATCCGCTCGAGACGCTCTCTCGCGCCGGAATTGTAGAGATCATGATCGTAACGGGCGGCAACTCGGCGGGAGACTTTCTCCGCCTACTCGGCAACGGCGCGGAGCTTGGCCTCGACAACATTTATTACGCCTATCAGGAAGGCGAGCGGGGCATCGCCGACGCGCTTCGCCTCTGCGAGCATTTCGCCGAAAAGCAGCGCATCGTCGTGATTCTCGGCGACAACATCCTGCAGAACGATATCGCGCCGTACGTCCGCGACTTCGAAGCGCAGGGTTCCGGCGCGCGCATCCTCCTCAAAGAGGTCGACGATCCCGGCCGCTTCGGCGTCCCGGTCTTCGACGGCGATCGGATCGTCGCGATCGAAGAGAAACCCGCCCAGCCGAAAAGCCGCTACGCCGTAACCGGCGTCTATATGTTCGATGCTCGCGTCTTCGACTTCATACGAACGCTGACGCCTTCGCAGCGCGGCGAGCTCGAGATCGCCGACGTTCACAACCGCTACATCGCGGAAGGCCTTCTCTCTTACGACGTCCTCGACGGTGCTTGGAGCGACGCCGGAACCTTCGAGAGCCTCTTTCGGGCTGGAGAGTTAGCCTTTCGCGTGAGGCAGAATCGGAAGTAGCGCCAGCGCAACGACGACCAAGACGCCGGCGAGCGCACCGCGGAACCAGCGTTCCGGCAACTTCGTCACGAAGTACGAGCCGACGAACACGCCCGGAACCGATCCGATAAGCAGCGATGCCGCGATCGCGACGTTGACGTCGCCGATTTTCCAGTGACCCAGCAGCGACGGCACGAGCACGACGACCGCAAAGGCCAGATCCGTTCCCACCAATCGCCGCAGTGCAACGACCGGCGCCACGAGCAGCAGCAGCGGAAGCGTCAGCGAACCGGCGCCGATTGACGTAATGCTAACCGTTACGCCAACGAAGAACCCGATCAAAGCCAAGCGTACCGTGGGCAACTGCTGACCCGATGCGTTCGATGCGTCACCCGCAAGCTTGCGGTTGAAAATGATTCCAAAAGCCGAGACGAGCAAGGCTGTCGCGACGGCGATTCGCAGGACGTGTTCGAGCTGATGGACGTTGAGCGCTCGGTGTAGATATGCGCTGGCCACGACGCCGATGATTGCGCCGGGAAGGCCGCCAAGCGAGAGCCGCCAGAGTACCGATACCTGCACGGTCCCTTTCTGGATGTGGGTGCCCATCGCGAGGACTCGGGTTACGAGGGCGAAGAGCAGGTCGGAGCCGATAGCCTTATCCGTGTTTACGCCCAAAAAAATGAGCAGCGGCGTCGTGATAGCGCCGGCGCCGACACCGCTATATGCGGTACAGGCGCCCACGATGAATCCGACGAGTACGAAGCTCCAATTGATGTTCATGGCCGAGTCACTACCTCGATGAGTTCGGTGGGTATGGCTGAACGGGAACCTAGGTTAACATTCAACGGGCTGCCGGCCGTGTCCCCGTCGATCCCCGGGGGTGACTTCCAAGTACTCGGCGGGCTGGTGGAATAGCAGCTCGACCACCCATCCCGGAGCGGTAAAACGGACGGGACGGCATTGCGATCCGTTTCAGTTGCGGTCCGCATCGCCGCTTATATCTCCCTCGACGGCTGCTTTTCCTACCGGCGCAAGCGTACTTGAAGCGATCGAAGCATCCTCGCCGTGGATTTCGGTAAAGATTTCCATGCGGTGGACGGGCACGTGCCGCGGCGCCTCAATGCCGAGCTTCACTTGATCGCGGTCGACACTGACGATCACGATACGAATGTCGCTACCGATCATGATCGATTGATTAGCCTTGCGGCTGAGCACGAGCATGGGTGCCCTCCTTGGCCGGTACAACGAGATGCTGGAAGGCCCGCTTCAGCTGCGGTTCGACGAGATGCGCTGAACCCGGCCTTCCCAGCTAAGCTGAGGCGGTTTCGCGGGCGGCTTCGATCAGAATCTGGGCAACCTCCGGCCGCGAGAACTCCGGCGGCGGCAGCTGGCCTTCCCGCAGCATCGCCCGTACCTGCGTGCCGCTCAGCGTCACGTGGTTTTCCGATTCATGGCTGCAAGTTTTCTTCGAAGCCATCGACTGGCAGCGCCGGCAGTAGAAGCTGTTCTCGAACTTGAGGGGCGTGATCCCCAACTCCGCCGGAGTGAATTCGTCGAATACCTTCTGCGCGTCGTAGGTTCCATAATAGTTTCCGACGCCCGCATGGTCGCGACCCACGATGAAATGCGTGCAACCGTGGTTCTTCCGCATCATGGCGTGGAAAATCACTTCGCGCGGACCGGCATAGCGCATCGCCGCGGGCAGCGTGCTCAGTAGCACGCGGTCAGCCGGATAGTAGTTCTCGAGCAGCGCTCGGTAGCAGCGCATTCGTACGTCCGCAGGAATATCGTCGCTCTTCGTCTCGCCGACGAGCGGATGCAGCAGCAACCCGTCGACGGTTTCGAGGGCGCATTTCTGAATGTATTCGTGGGCACGGTGCACCGGGTTACGCGTTTGAAAACCCACGATCGTCTTCCAGCCGCGGCGCTCGAACTCGGCGCGCGTCTGCGCAGGATCCAGGCTCTCGGGATCGTGCTCGCGCGGCAGGACCGAAACGGGGCCGCCGATGAGAACGTTTTTGCGTTCGTAGAGCGCAGCGACGCCCGGATGTTTTTCGTCTTCCGTCCGATAGACGTTGCGTGCTTCATCTCCCTTGTCGTACTCGAAAACGTCCTCGACCTCGATGACGGCGCGCAGCGCCCCTTCGCCGTCGTAGAGCGCCGCATGGGTACCCGGGGTCGGCGCTTCATCGCGATCGACTGCAAGAACTACGGGAATGCTCCACGGCAACCCGTTTGCAAGCCGCATCGTGGGAACGACGCTTTCGTAATCTTTGCGCGTCATAAAGCCCGTGAGCGGGCTCAAGGCGCCGTTACCGATCAACGCGAGATCGTTGAGCTCGCGACCGGTTAACGTAAGACCGCGAAGACCTTTCGCCTCCTCCCGTAGCTCCAGTTCCGCCTGGGGGGAGTCGGCGATGCGATTGATTAGTTTTCCGCCGTGAGGATCGATCATAACGCCTTTGCCTTAACGTCGGTGTGCAAATAACCCCGCTTGGAAAGCTCCGCGAGGATCTTCGAAACGCTCTCTTCGACGCTTTCGACTTCGCTGTCGACGACGACGTCGGGTTTCTCGGGAGCTTCATACGGGTCCGAAACGCCAGTAAAATGCTGCACTTCGCCGGCGAGCGCCTTTTTATACAAGCCCTTGACGTCGCGACGCACGAGCTCGTCCAGCGAACAGCGCACGTAGACTTCGACGAACTGCGAGCTTCCGATGCGTTGTCGCGCCTCGTCCCGCGCATCCGCGTACGGCGAAATGGCGGCGGTGATGACCGCGGCGCCATGCCTGACGAGCAGCGAGGCGACAAAGGAGATGCGTCCGATATTGATGTCGCGGTCCTGGCGGCTGAATCCGAGGCCCTTAGAGAGGTGGGTGCGGACTTCGTCGCCGTCGAGCACCTCGACGCTGCAACCGCGAGCGCTCAGCTCGGGCGCGAGCCGTTCGGCAATCGTACTCTTGCCCGCACCGGAGAGACCGGTAAGCCACACGGTGAATCCCTGGTTCAAGTGGAGTTCCTTTCTGGGAGTGAAAGCCTCCCCTGATTGTGCGTTTCCGGCCCGGGCACCTTTTTAAGGCATCTTAAAGGAGAACTGCGCGGCGTGCAGGCGAGCATATGCGCCGCCCTTCGCCAGCAGTTCGTCGTGCGTGCCGATCTCCACGACTCTTCCGGCCTCAATGAACAGCACCTTATGCGCGCGTCGCACGGTCGAGAGCCGATGCGCGATGATCAGCGTCGTTCGTCCCGGCAAGAGCCGGTCGAGAGCCTGCTCGATCATCGCCTCCGAGTGGCTGTCGAGCGCACTGGTGGCCTCGTCCAGAATCAAGATCCGCGGGTCGCGCAGGACGGCACGCGCGATCGCGATACGCTGGCGCTCGCCGCCGGAGAGCCGCATCCCGCGCTCTCCGACCTGTGTCGCATAACCATCCGGGAAGCCTTGCACGTACTCTTCGACGTTGGCGTCGCGAGCGGCCGCGCGAACTTCCGAATCGGTTGCCTCGATGCGGCCATACCGAATGTTTTCGAGAATCGAACCGCGGAAGAGCTGTACGTCCTGCGGCACGATCGCGATCGCCTTGCGCAAGTCGGAGAGCCGCGCATCGCCGATGTCGACGCCGTCGAGCAGGACGCGCCCTTCTTGCGGCGCGTAGAAACGCGGCACGAGGTTCACGATCGTCGTCTTGCCGGCGCCCGACGGTCCAACGAGCGCGACGATCTCTCCGGCCTCGATCGTGGCGTTGACGTCGCGCAGTGCCGGCGGGTCCGCCGGCTTATAACGGAACGTGACGTCGCGATACTCGATCTTGCCGCGGACGGCGGTGAGCGCAACGGCGCCGGGCGGATCCCGCACTTCGATTGGAAGGTCGAGCAACTCGAAAACGCGTCCGGCCCCGACAACGGCCTTGCTGATGTCGCCGAAAAAGGCTGCAACGCGATTCATCGGGTTCATCAAGTTGACCAGCAGACCCCAATACATGAAGACTTTTCCGATATCGAGCCGGCCTACTAAAACCTCGCGGACGGAGAGCCACATAATCGCGACTACGGCCGCCACCATGATGGTCGAGATGACGAGCGGCTGAGTTTGAATGAACTGCGTCAGTTTCATGTACGCGCCGAAGAAGTCGTCGTTGCGGGTGCGAAACCGGCCTACTTCGAACTCTTCGCGCCCGAAGGACTTGACGACGCGCTGACCGCCGAGGATCTCCGACAAGTTGGCAGTGAGGTCGGCTATTCGTTGCTGCGCGCGATGCGTGCTTGCCGAGATCAGCCGCTGGAAGTTCGAAACGGCGAACGAAACGATCGGCGCGACGAGCACCAGCGAGAGCGTCAGCAGCCAATCTAGATAGATCATCGTCGCAAACGACGAGATGAAGGTGGCGAGAGCGACGACAAGCTGCGGGACCGATACGCTTACCGCGTCGATCATGATCTGCAGGTCGGTAGAGAAGCGCGCGATCAGCTCGCCGGGGCGCCACTTGTCGAACTCCCCGAGCGGCAAGTTCAACAGCCGTCCGAAGAGGCGCACCCGCAGCCGCGCGACCAGATGCTGACCGCTCCAGGCGGTGAGATAGGTTTGACCGTAGATCGCGCAGTTAGCCAGGATGAGCGCGGCGGAGGTTAGACCTAATGCCAGGTAGAGCGCCTTCAAGTCCGGCGGGTGACCGTGCGGTGGAACCAGCACCTGGTTAAAGATGATCCGAAAGGCCACCGGCGGCGCGATCGAGAGGACGCCGGCAAGCACGCCCATCGTCATGGCGACTGCTAGACGTGGATAGTAAGGACGCGCCTCGCGCGCCAAACGTAGTAGGATCGAGCGGCGGGTCATCGCTGGCGCTTCACGCTCTTGCCGTTGCAATCGGATGAAACCTCCCCCGACGCACTCCGGTACTTGTTGGTGGCAATGATGCCGGGAGGATCGGAGAACGCACATGGACTGCTATTTTCACTCGAACGTACCGTCGGTCGCGCCCTGCGCGGGCTGTGGTAAGCCGGTCTGCGCGACCTGCCGCGACGAAACCGGCGGTTGCCCGAGTTGTCGCCTGGCCGCCAAAGTAGAGGCGGCGACCGCGACGCGGCAACGAATCGCCGGCCAGGTGCCGCCCCGTCCCGCACCCGCGAGCGTCCGCGGACCGGCGACCGTCGCGGTCGCCCCGGATCCGGTCGAATCGCGCGCCCTCGTTGCCCTGGGCTATCCGCTCTGGCCGTTAGCGCTGATTTCTCTTCTCGACCGCAAGCAATCGCGCACTCTGCGACGGCAAGCGCTTCAGGCGCTGGGGTTCAACGTAGGCTTCTTCGGCTTCTGGGGACTTCTCTCGCTGCTCGCGCAGCTGCCGTTCCTTGGATTCTCAGCCCTGGTTCTGGTCCCGCTTCTCGCGCCGCTCTTTCTGGTAGCCAGCGTTTACTACGGCATCAAGACTTGGAACGGCGACGACGTACGGATTCCAATCATCACCAGTTGGATCGACGAACGGATGCCGAACGTTGCGGATTAGACTTCGGCCGACCTAAAGGCTCGATACCGGCTCAGAAACGCACGCGCCGCGCGGCCGTGATCGATCGCGGGCTTGCCGTAGGAATCGCCGGAGTAGAGCGCGAGCGCGAGCTGCTGGGAATCCGAGCGCCGGCCGTACCACGACTCGATTGGGACGTTTTGGAGCTCGGGCACCCAGCGGCGCACGTAGGTGCCGGCGGGATCGTATCGCCGCCGTTGCCGTTCCGGGTTATAGATGCGCGGGTACTGCGCCATGTCGGCGCCGAGTCCGGCAATCCACTGCCAGTTGCCGGTGGCAAGCGCCGGCTCGTCCTCGATTAGCCAGCGATCCCATTCTTCGCGTCCGATGCGCCAATCCACACCTAGGTCGAAGCAGAGCCACGACGCGGCGACGGCGCGCACGTGCGGATGCATCCATCCCGTCGCATGGAGCTGACGTATTCCGGCATCGACGAGCGGATAGCCGGTCAACCCGGCGCGCCAACTCTCCAGCGCCGGATGCGAACGTTCCCAGCGAAAATCGCCCATCTTCTCCTGCAGCGGCTCGTCTTGCGTGCCGGGGTGAAACCACGAGAGCTGCAAGAAAAAGTCGCGACGCGCGAGCGAGCGCAAAAAAAGCCGCAATGAGTGACGCTCTTCACTAAGCGAGAACGGGTCGCCGAGCCGTTCCCGAGCCGAACGAACGACCGTCCGCGCGGAAATCGTTCCAAACGAGAGGTCGGCCGACAAGTGCGAGGTGCGGTCATCGGATGGCACGGTTACCGCAACCGCATACTGAGCGACGTCTTCGCGCAAGAAGCGATCGAGGCGAGCTCTGGCCGGCGCGCGCCGGGCGGCGTGCACTCTATCGGCGTCCCCGAACTCTTCACTCTCGGGAAGCGGTTCGGTGCGGACGGTGCGATCCAAAAATCGCAAGAGCAGCGGCTGCTCGTGGGAGGGAATCGGCAGATCGCACCAGACCTCAAAGTAGGGTGCGAAAGCTCGATACCCCGCACCGGCTGCGCTGCGCGCCGCAGCGCTCTCCTCCGGCGCTACGGCAGGTGCGTCGTGAACGACAATCGCTTCGAAGCCCGACTCTTCGAGTGCGGATTGCAGGCGGCGTTCCTGCTGCAATCCAGCCGCATCGTAGGCGCAGCTCCACGCCGCGCCTGTCGCACCGATCTCGGTCGCCAAGGCAGGAACGATCTTCTCCGGCTCTCCGCGCCGTACGACCAGCGCGCTGCCGCGTTCTTGCAGCTCTGCGGCCAAAGCGCGGACGGCCGCACAATAGAACGCCGCTCTACGCGGTGAGAGCCGGAGCCGCCGCTCGATCGCGCGGTCTATCACGAGCAACGGCAAGACGCTGCCGCGTGCCGCCGCCGAGGCTAAGCCCGCATGGTCGTCGAGACGCAGGTCCTTTGTGAAACGATAGATGAACGGCGGCTCGGCCATTGCAGGCCGGTTTAGCGGTAGAGCCGCGCGCTCCCCTAGCTATTTTTCAGTGAGTGATACCGCCGGGGCTTGCGCCGCGTGACGCGCGTGCATGGCCGCATGGCAGATTGCCTGGTCGAAGGCGCGATCCCCGGAACTCTTCGTAATCGTGCAGCGCACCGGCGCTCCTCGTCCGTCAACCGTTACGTCGAACGTCGTCGAGAATGTTGCGGCACCGACCGCGAGCGACTCGGCACGCCCCTCCCGCGCAGGTGCGGTCTGGGTACCGAGGGCCGCAAGCGCCCGCGTCTCTTGCGCCGAAAGCGTGTGCGCCGGCACGCCGGGTCGCTGCCCGGGCGGTGCCCGCAGCACAAAGAAGGCTATCGCCAGCGCAGCGATCACGCCGGCCAAAGCCAAGACGCGATGTGAAGTACGCCGGCGCGCAAGCGTCGAGCGCAGATCCGGTTCCCAGCACTCGGCGTCTCGGGCTTGGCCGACGGCGGTCATCACACGCTCGATTTCCCGCTCGCCGCCAAGCTCGCGCAAACATTTCGCGCAGCCTGCGAGATGGGCGCGGTAGGCGTCGCGCTCGGCTTCGCCGGCTTCGCCAATCGCGATTGCCCCCGCGAGCTCTTCAGCCCGCGTGCAATCGGCTCGACTCGTCATCGCTCCGTTTCCTCCTTCATCGTCGCGCGCAAAACCCGCATTGCGCGGCAGACCCGCTGTCGGACCGCGTCCGAGGTCGTGCCGAGGATCGTCGCGGCCTCCGACGACGAGTATCCCGCGTAGCTCGTCAAGAGGAGCGCGGCCGACTGATCCGGTGCCAAGCGCGCGAGCGCGGCTTGCAAATCCAACGATGCGGCGCTTCGCTCGTCAACCCGCCAGGCGCTACGATCGACTTCACGGTCGAGCGGCACCATGCGCAAAATTTTCTTGCGCCGCAGAAATGAAATTCCGGCATTCGTCGCCGCGCGATAGAGCCAACCCGCACTAAGCTCTCTCGCTGGGTCCGCCCGCAGCATGCGGTAGGCAGAAAGAAAGACCTCCTGTGTCAAATCGAGCGCGACCTCGGTGTCGCCGACCATCCGGCGCAAATACCGCGCCAGCTTCGTCTGATATTCGAGCACGAGCGACTCGGCTCTCGTCTGCGCGACTGCCTGGCGGTCATCCGTCACCCGGATCGCATCCATTCGACTCTCCTCTAACCTCCGAACGCCGCTCGGCCTAGAGCTGTGACTGCGGCCGGCCGTCCTCTAGAATGCTACTTTTGTAGCACACCCTAACTGCCGCTCGGAGCTCCAGCTTCATCAGCCGCCGATCTCCGAGAAGGCGCGCATCCGCGACGCGGTCTCGCCGAGGCGCAAATGATGGCGTTCCGGCTTGATCAGCATCGCGGAACGAAGCAACGACGCAAGCTCGTTGGTGGTCGCGCCGCGCCGAACCGGCGAGCGCAGGTCGAGCGCGTAGTCGCCGAAGAGGCAGAGGCGTAGCCGCCCATCGGCGGTCAGTCGAACGCGGTTGCAGCGTTCGCAATAGTCGTGCGAAAGCGGGCTGATCACGCCGATCGCACCGGCCGCACCCGGCAACGCAAAGTAACGCGCCGGGCCATTTCCCGCCGGTCCTATCACCTGCTGCAAGTCGCCGATCTGCGAAAGGCGCTCTAAGATCTCATCGGATGAAACGTACGCGTCGCGCTGCAAACCGGCGTTTTCAATCACCGGCATGACTTCGATGAAGCGGACGAAGATCGGCCGATCGCGCGTCAGCCGCGCGAAATCGGCCAGCTCGTCATCGTTCTTTCCGCGCATCACGACGCAGTTGATTTTCACGGGCGTCAAACCGGCCTTAATTGCGCCGTCAATCGCGCGCAGGACTGGATCTAAACCCCGACGCCGAGCGATCGTCTCAAAACGGTCCTCTCGCAGCGTGTCGAGCGAGAGGTTGATCCGGCGCAGACCGGCCGACACCAGCTCGGGAAGTTGCTCTTCGAGGAGCAACCCGTTGGTCGAGAGGGCGATGTCGTCGATCCCCGGGATCGAGGCAATCGTGGCGATCAATCGGCTCAGATCTCTTCTGACCAGCGGCTCTCCGCCAGTCAGCCGGATCGCACGAACCCCGACCGAAGCGGCGGCCGCAACGATCTGCGCGATCTCTTCGTAGCTGAGGATCTCGTCGCGGCGCAGCCACGGCAGGCCACCCTCCGGCATGCAATAGATGCAGCGGAGATTGCACTTGTCAGTGACCGAAACGCGCAGATAGGTGATCGGCCGGCTGAAACCGTCGATTAGCGAGATGTTGGTCATTGGTTCTCAAAGATACTATCGGGGAGCGTCGGGTTGATCTTGTACCCGCCGATCGTCGACGTGATATCGGCGGAGTAGCCCGGCTCCTGCACGCGTCCCGTCTGGGCCTCGACGACGAAATTGCCGTCGACCCTGCCGTAACGATTCGTCATCTCGGCGTAGCCGCCATTGCTGTAGTTCCAGCGCATCGAGGTCAAAGTAGCGTTCTTGTCGTCGACGGAGGCGTCGATCTCCTCCACACTCCCTCGTTTGCGCGGCACCAGCTTAAAGAGCGCGGCCTTGCCGTCGTCGGAAACGAGCGTAACGTCGTAAAGGTCGTTCCACTTCCTAGGGCTCTCGATGTGCGCGTAGAGTTTATCGAACTGCTGCGCGATCATCGGGACGCCGGAGGTGAAGACGACCTTATTTTTGTCCGGCTCTTGATAGTAGTACGTTCCGGCGAGATCTGCCGTCAGAAATGGGAACGAACGCATCACCACGTGCGCGTTGAGCATCGCGCTGAAGGCATGAAGGTTGGGATTGACCGCCTCCATCCGGCCGAGCAGCGTGGCAGCCGTTGCAACCGCGAGCAGTATCATGCGAAGCCCTCCAATGCCGATCCGATCTCGGCACGCACCTGACGATCTTCTTCTCCGGCGTACCGTTCGCGCAGCGCCGCGACCGCGCGAGGCGAGCCAATTCTTCCCAGAGCCCAGGCGACGTGACCGCGCACCATCGGATGCGGATCGGTCTTGAGACTCTCGATCAAAGCGCCGACCGACGACCGGTCGAGGGCGTTGCCGAGTGCGACGGCCGCGTTGCGCCGCAAGACGGCCGCGCCGCGCCAGCCCATTGCGGTGTCGCGGTATCTGCGGTTGAAGCTTCCGCTGCGCAGCGCGAGGAGTTCGAC
>JBAUMX010000028.1:0-21171 GCA_049578945.1 Candidatus Cybelea sp.
GATTACGTCCCGGCGCGTGGTGTATGAAGTGCGACCCCGGCGAAGTGGCGATCAGCTGATAACGGCCGAAAGCCTGGCGATCTGATTGTCGCTGACGGCGTTCATTCCTTCGAGCTGCATGTACCGCCGTTGCAACTGCCACTCGTCGTTCTGTTCCAGCAGCAACGCACCGACGAGTCGCACGATCGCCGCCTCGTTAGGAAAGATGCCTACGACGTCCGTCCGGCGTTTGATCTCGGCGTTGATCCGCTCGAGTGGGTTGGTCGAGGCGAGCTGTTTGCGGTGGGCCTTAGGAAACGCCATGAAGGCGAGAACGTCCTCTTCGGAGTCGTCCAGCATTGCCGAGAGCTTGGGAAACTTCTCGCGGAGTTGATCAGCGACGGTGCGCCATTGTTGGTGCGCCGCCTCGGCGGTTTCCTGAGCGAAAACCGTGTTGATCAATGCGAGCACTACCTGTCGCTGCCCTTTGCCGGCATGGGCCAGCGCGTTGCGCATAAAGTGCACGCGACAACGCTGCCACGTCGCCTTGAAGACTTTGGCGATTGCGGCCTTGAGACCGACATGCGAGTCCGAAATGACCAGCTTCACGCCACGCAGACCGCGACGGCTCAGACTTCGCAGAAACTCCGTCCAGAACGGCTCAGCCTCGCTGGGACCCGTCGCTAAGCCTAAAAGCTCGCGCGTACCATCGGTGTTGACGCCCACGGCTATTATTACGGCGACGGAAACGATGCGGCCCGAGGAGCGCACTTTCACGTAGGTCGCGTCGATCCAAAGATACGGCCAGTCGCCCTCGATGGGCCGATGGAGAAACGCCTGCACGCGTTCATCGATCTCGGCGCACAAGCGCGAGACCTGACTCTTGGAGATCCCCGTCATCCCTAACGCTTTGACCAGCTCGTCAACTGAGCGCGTCGAAATGCCCTGAATGTATGCTTCCTGGATTACCGCCGTCAGCGCTTTCTCGGCCGTGCGACGAGGCTCCAGAAAGCCGGGAAAATAACTGCCCTTGCGCAGCTTGGGAATGCGCAAGTCGATCGCGCCGGCGCGCGTCTCCCAGGGCCGGTCGCGGTACCCATTGCGGCAGTTCTCGCGAGGAACGGTGCGCTCGCCATACGCGGCGCCGCACAGGGCTTCCACGTCCATCTCCATGAGCTTCTGGGCGGCGAGATGGAGCATGTCACGCACGAGGTCAATGTCGGGGCCCTTTTCAGCGAGCTCCGTAAGTGCGATACTGGTTTTGGCCATTGTGGTTCCTTTCGTGTCGGTAGTTCTTTTGCAAAAAACAACCTTCGCCGAAAGCCACAATGGCCGCTCTCTATCCTACGAGGGCGGCCCCTTCATACACCACGGCCTGGGACACGATCCCTAACGTAGTCGGAAACGGTCATACGCGTTGCTCGTTTTCGTTGTGCAGCCGTAAACGTTCGAGTTGCTTGGGTCCAGGAGCCAGCCGTATCGCCGCTTTGCTAAATCAAGCAGCTTGAAATGGGCCAAGGTCGTGCCGCTGCCGGAGCTAATTCCGCGGAATAAGAATTGGCGCAATCCGATGTGCAGGCAATCCTGGTGGGAGACAAGGCTGCACGTCTTAAGAAGCTGATCAGGCTTAGGCAGATCGCAAATCGTATGTGATTGCTAACGGACCGGACGCCCCTGAGCGAAGTGGGGGATCGCGACTTATGATTCGCAAACCGAGCTAGCCATGCCGCCACCATATCCCGATCAGCGCCGCGAGGCCCTCAAACTCTTGTCGCGTCTCTTTAATAATAAGAGCCATGTGCGCGTAATTCACTACTCGTGTGAAAGCTTTGATAGCCAAGATCAGCGGCATTCGCCACGCATCACGTCGATCGCGGTGCGCCGTCTCGATCTGGGACAAGTCGCGTATTTTTCGATCCACGACTTGGCGGAAGTCGGTGCGACGGCGTTACAAGGTTCACTCACCGTCGCACAGTTTTTTATTAGTAGCGGTAACCTGGTGGTTCCCCGTTGGAGCGACTCCCAGGGTTTGGTTGCGATTTATACATACCCTGCGGGAGGAAGACCAATCGCCTCTATCATTGGTGTCAGCCAACCTCAAAGTGTAACAGTCAGTCTTGCGAAGCTCAAACGTCACTGACTTTTGCTCAGCGGCCTTTCGGGACGAAGCAATATATAGTTGAGGCAGGTATCACATGCTAAGTGGACGCTGACGACCCCGAACGCGGTTTGAGCACAGTGTCCGCCATTTGTGCCCAAGAAAGGTGTTCCGTCAAGTGTCAGGTCTCGTCGCCCGCCGCAGGATTCAGGGAGGCTCGATGCCAGAGATCAAGTGGATAGGAGGGCAACCGCTGGAGGTGACTGCCGCCGACGAGATGCTCAGGCCGGAGGGTGTCACAATCGAGTGGCTGTAGATTCTCGCTGAGTAACCGCATGCGGTGACTGATCGGAGCCATTGTCGTTGACGATCAGGAGCTCCGCGATGCCGACGATCGACCCGAGCATCGTGCCCAAGAACGGCACTCAGACGCGCAGCGACGTCGGTCATGCGGCTCGGACTCGAAAACTCCTCAAACTGTCATCCAGCTCGGAGCTTGCACGAGGGCGGGGCGTTACGCTCATTGCGCGAAAGAGTCTTTGTGGCCAAACGGCGTTTTCCGGGCGGCTTTTTGCTCGTTTCGCTGTTGACCGGCTGCGGCGCTTCGCACCCGGCGGGTCCTTTCGACGCTAGCGCTGCGCGGGCGGGCGATGTAAGGCAAGCGGGCTACTATACCTCACTCTACAGCTTTGCCGGGGCGCCCGACGGCGAACGGCCGCTGGCGGGTTTGATCGTGGACGGCGAGTTTTACGGAACGACCTCCCTCGGCGGCTACAAGAATAAGTGCCACAATGGATGCGGTACGGTCTTCAAGTTGAGCGCGCAGGGTCGCGAGCGCGTGGTCCATCTATTCAAAGGAACGCCGGATGGCGCGAACCCGCAAGCACCGCTGACGGAGCTGAATGGCGAACTCTTCGGAACGACGTACTCAGGCGGAAAGGGCGCTTGCTCGGGAGGCTGCGGAGTGGTGTTTACGATCGAGCTCGGGCGCGAGCGGCTCATTTATTCGTTCAAGGGCGGCGCAGACGGCGCGCATCCGGAGGGCACGATCGTCGCCATTTATGGCAAACTCTACGGAACGACGTTCGCCGGCGGCGCTCAGGGAAAGGGTACGTTCTTTGCGGTGACGCCATCGGGCAAGGAGCAAGTTCTGTATAGCTTCAAAGGCGCACCCGACGACGGGGACGGTCCGTTGGGAAGCCTGGCCGAAGTCAGCGGCGCCCTGTACGGAGTAACCGAGCGCGGCGGCCAGGATAACGCCGGAACCGTCTTCCATTTTCAACCCTCCGGCGTTGAAGAGCTCGTGCATAGCTTCGATCCCGCAACCGACGGGTCAGCGCCGACCGGCCTGGTGAACTTCCCCGACTCCGACACGATGTACGGCACGGCGGCCAGCGGCGGCACGCATAAACTCGGAACCCTGTTTTTCGTCTTGCCGAATACGAGTTTCCGTGCGGTTTATAGCTTCCGCGGCCACGCCAAAGGCGACGGCGCGTACCCCGAGGCACCGCCCACGGTCGTTGACTACACGCTGTATGGAACGACGCGAGGCGGCGGCTCGCACGGAAACGGCACGGTTTACGAAATGAACATCTATACCAACGAGGAGTCAGTCTTGTACAACTTCGGCACGGTTCCCGACGGCGCACATCCGATGGCGCCGCTGCTCGAGGATGGCGGCGTGCTTTACGGCACGACGGCCAACGGCGGCTCGCGCGGCAACGAACTCGGCACGATCTTTCGGATCGAGCCATGAACGCAGCGAAGATAGCGGCTGGCATCGTGCTGCTGGCCGGCTGCGGCGGATTGCAGACGGCCGGCGGCGGCTTCGCAGCGTTGCCGCAGGTTCCGCCTCCGCGACACCAGCTCGCGTTCGGCAATTCCTGGATGGACGCCGGCGCCGCGTCGCATGACCTGCTTTACGTTACGAACGAAAACGGCGTCGTCAACGTCTACCGGTACTGGCAGCACACGCTGGAGGGAGTCTTGACCGACTTCAAAGACCCTCAAGGCGAGTGCGCCGATGCCGCAGGGAACGTCTACATCGCCGATAACGGAGCGAACAAGCTGTTTGAGTACGCGCACGGCGGTAAGTCGCCAATCCGGACAATCGACGTTTCGCCGAACTCACCCTTCGGCTGCGCGGTCAATATAAAAAATGGCGACCTAGCCGTGGCGAATTTCAACTACGACAACAGCACGCGCGGCAACATCGAGATTTTCCGCCACGCCAAGGGTAAGCCCGTTGTCTATAGCGACCGGTATCTGCTTGGGTTTCAAAGCCTGGCGTACGACGGCAGAGGAGACCTGTTGGCAACCAACGGAACCGGTTACGACAGCTCGTACTACGGCGCGCAGTTCGTGTATCTTCCGAAGAACGGCATCAAGCTAATCGCGATCGAGTTTTGCCCCAGCACATCATGCGGCTACTATGGCGCTGTGCAAGGGATACAGTGGGACGGGAAATATTGGGTGTTCGCTAATTACAGCTACTTGCTCCGGTGGACGATCGTCAACAATCAATCACAGTTCGTTGATGAGATCCTGTTGAACGGCGCGTATGAGGAAGGCATCGGTCCGTTTTGGCTCTACCGAAAGAACTTAAAGGGGCCCGCGACACAGATCGTCGCCAGTTCCGACTTCGAGAGTCGTCAGGCGGTCTTCTATTGGAAGTATCCCGGCGGTGGCAATCCGGTGGGGTCGCTGACGAAGGATCTCGCCGTCCCGTTCAGCGTCGTTGGAAGCTTAAAGCCGTGACGGCCCGGCAGGCGTGGCGAAAACGCGAAGGCTTTTTGCTCGGGCTGTCGCTTTTTGTCGCGAGCGCGCTCACGGCGTGCGCTTCGAGTAACCCGCCAATCGCCGCCGCGGCTTACCGGGGCAATCCACTGCGCACGCTCTCCGTTGCCCGCGCAACGCAACCTCAAACGCACGATTCACGAAGGTCGTGGTTTTCGCCGGAGATCAAAAAGTCGGCGAGCTTGCTCTTCGTTTCCGACGCCGGGACGGGTGACGTGTACTTGTATAAGCTTCCGTCGTTGAAGGTCGCGGCCAGAGTGACCGGGTTCACGCAGCCGCAGGGCGAGTGCAGCGACGATCGCGGCGACGTGTGGGTGACGGATACGAACGCAAAGACGATTTATGAGCTTTCGCACGCCGGTCAATTAAAAGGTACCCTTACCGATGCCGCCGGTTATCCGGTCGGCTGCGCGTGGGACCGGCGCACCGGGAGTCTGGCGGTGATGAACCTCTTCGGACTCACGAAGGCGTCCGGAAACTTGCTGGTTTATCCATACGCAACCGGGAATCCGGTCAGATTTACCAACCCCGCTCAGTACCTGTACTACTTCGGCGACTTTGACGACAAAGGAAATCTTTTCTTTGACGGCGTCGGAACCAACGGCAAGTTCATGCTGTCGGAGCTCGTCAACCGCACGACCGTTCGCACCGTCGCGGTCACCGGAGGCACCATCTTTTATCCGGGCATGGTTCAGTGGAGCGGTTCCGACCTCGTCGTCGGCGACCAAAGCTGCGGCAACGCGAACACGAGCTGCGTCTATCAGCTTTCCGTCGCGAAGAAAACCGCGACGATCGAAAAGCGGATCAAGCTTGACGACAGCCAGGGAAAGCCGGTTTGCGATCTCGTTCAAGGCGTGGTGATTGGTGCCGGCGTGATTGCCGGCTCGGACAACGACTTTTGCGGCTACGAGGCTGCGGGGACGTACCTATGGCCGTATCCGAGCGGAGGGAATCCGGCGGCTGTGAATCTCAACGTCGATTCCGTGCCGGTCGGCGCGGCGCTGAGCACGACGCAACGGCTACCGGAGAGCCGAGGTGGGCGGACGCAGGTGCGCTCTTGGATGCAGCCCGCCGTTTCGAACGCCGATCTGCTCTATATCTCCGACGGCAACGGTGAGGTTACGGTCTACCGTTACTGGCAGCGGACGCTTGCGGGGCTGCTTACGGGTTTCAAGCAGCCGCTGGGGCTGTGCGCTGATGCCAAAAGCGACGTGTTCGTCGCGGATTACGGTGCCCAGCAAATTCTCGAATACGCCCACGGCGCGACGAAGCCCATTCGCACCATATCGGACGCGCCGTACGACCCGTACGGCTGCTCGGTCGATCCCGTGACCGGAAGCCTGGCCGTCGCTAATGCCGGCGGTTCGAGCGGCGAAGGCAACATCGCCGTCTACGCGGATGCCAGCAGCACACCGACCTACTACACCGACTCCCATCTCTCCGACTTTCAAAGCTGCGTGTATGACGACGGCGGAAACTTGCTGGTCACCAATGGGAACCTCAGGCGCAGCGGCGTTGCGTCGTTTGCGTGGCTGCCCCACGGCGGCACGAAGCTTATTGATCTCAACGTCCCGGGTCCAGATCCCTACGCTACTTGGCAATACGTTCAGGGACTTCAATGGGACGGCAAATACTTCGTCATCGACGACTATTCGACGCTTAATCGCATCGCTTTGCTCAAGGGTCAAGCATTTTACGTGGGCGCGACATACCTCAATATCGAGGACCCCGGCCTGTATTGGATCTACGACAAAGATCCAATGCAACAGGGCACGCAAGTCGTCGGCGCCGAGAGTGGCGGCAGCGTGGAATATTTTGGATATCCCGCAGGCGGCGATGGAATCCATTACATTTCGCACGGTATTGATGCTCCATACGGTCTTACCATCAGCCTGAAGAAACATTAGCGATGCCTGCGTTGCCGACACGGCCGCAATCGCTGGAGCGCGCTTGCGGTATCCCTTGGAGTAGGGTTACGCTGTCGACGTTATGTTCACATAATGGAAGGAGGTAGGGAGGCCGTCAATAGGCACGCGGATTCCCTCCTTCCGACCGGGCCTATCGGGCAGCAAATGTGAGAAAATGGCGCCGTCATGTAACTTGGTGAGAAACCCGGTTACGCAAAAACACCAATAGCTATAAGGATTTACGGGGACTTGGAGAGGTGGCAGAGTGGTTGAATGCGGCGGTCTTGAAATGTTTGCAGCTAGCCTCGATAAGTCCTCGCAAGTATTATCTGAGCACGCGAAGCCAACTAATCAATCCTTATCGAGACGTATCGCGTCTTATTCCGTGAGAAAATCTGTGAGAAGAATCAGTTTTCTCACGAGCGGTTTTACCTTCGTAAAGGACGTCTGCTAACGAGGCCTGGAAACACGCAAACGAGGCTCTTGGGTCGCCGGCTTCGACGCAGCGCAGCGCCGCGGCGATCGATTCCGGGAAATGGCGTTTTTGCGGGTCATGGAGACTCCGTTGCTCAAGCCAGATTACGCGCACCCGCCGCCCAAATCTCCACTGCGGCGCGGACGTTCCTTAGGTTGCGCGTTTCTAAATTACACAACACCCTTCCACGATGGTCGGCATCTCCATCCATGCGTTGTCAGCGGCAGAATCGCATGCGGTCGCTTCGAATCGACGATCACCGTCGCCGCGTCGTATAGCGTCGGAACCGCGACGAAACACCAGGTCGCAGCAGTTTAGGCATAGGCTGCTGCGGCGGAAGCGTATGGTTCGACGTTGGGGTCCTAGATCTTGACGGCGTCGGCCTCTTCGCGCGAGAAGAAACGCTCGAACGCTTTACCGATAACGCCAAAACCGACTACACCGAGTTGCATACTTCTTAGTCTTCGAAGAACGTGATCCAGCGCCGTATTTTGGCGAGAAGGGGTTCGAAATCGACGATCGCATCAGAAAGCTTGTCCTGGCCCGTCTTCCGAAACTTCACGGTCGGCGCCGCGGCATTGGAATTTAATCCAAGAAACTCGACCACGCGCTCGGCGGTTCGCACGGGGCGTCGCGCCAAATCCTCGTAGACCAGCCTGAGCATAGGATGCTCGGCAAACATCGAATCGTACAATGCCTGCTGAGACTCGATCCGATCTAGCGATTCAACGATATCCTCCATCGTAAGCTCGACCTTCGGCCGACTCCGAGCGGGAGCCGTTGTGAGGTCCGACCACATGCCAGTCGCCAGCGCCTGCCTTTCTGATACCAGCCGGCGCAAGAGGTTTCTCCGAGTTAAATGGATTACAGGCATCGCCTTATCCGCCACGAAATGCTCGAGCAGTTCGCGGTGGCTCAGACCGTGCGAATACATTAACTTGAATCCGACAGCCGGAACGCCCCGTTTGACGCTCGTCGCGAACAGCGAGTGCCAAAAAGCGATGGGGTCGGACTTGCGAAGTGCGAGAAGGTCCGCCTCGTTCGCGTCTTCGAGATCGCGCCAAGGTATGATGTCGTTCTTGATGTTGACTGCGTTGAACAGTTCGCCGCCGGCGTAGCAGTCCGTGAAGTCTTTCAGCATGCCGATGAGAAGGTTGGTACCCGTTCGCTCGGCTGCGACGATCAAAAACGATGTCGGCCCCTTGTCGCTCGCTCGAGTTCGGTACGGCCGCCCCGTGAACCGATGGCATGAGTTTTCCAGGACGTTCGCGGCGGACAGATGCATGGCTGGCGACGGATAATGGCGATTCTCGAGGACGCCCCCATTCAAAACGGCGCCGTCGATTTTTTGATCACTCGGCCAGAGAGTCTGGGGTAAGCCTTCGGTAGAGACGCATTGAAGGTAATCGTCGGAGAAGGCCGCAAGGCGCTCGACCATTCTTTGGTTTACTAATTGCGGAAAAGCGCCTAGAACGCCATTGGGAATCTCTTGGTAGTTTTCTTCGTATTGGGGAAGTCGCGTGGAAAACCAGAAGAGTATTTTGGGAACGACGATCTTACGCAGCAGCTGGACAAACGTCGCGAGGTAATCGCTGCGCGTCTCATTGATGATCTGGACGAGGTGATATCGCGTGGGGAAAATCTCGGCTCGGGAATACAAACTCTCGGCCCGAGTCAGCGATGGCTCTCCGCGAATGCGCCCGATCATTCCACCGGATTCGGAGTTGTCGAAGAGGGAGTTGGAGGCGCTACGCCCCGACAGCACCTGTATCACGGCGGCCTCGGCGCGGTTTATGAGTTCGAGATATTCAGAGGTCAGAAAGTGCCGTGGCCCGGCGCCTCCGACGCCAAGGTTGAGTACCGGAATTCCCAGCCGTCTGCTCAACAACCTTGGGAACGGGGTCTCAACAAAACGACCAAAGGTTTGGGCCGAGCCGATGAACGCCAGGTATGGCGACGATAGGTCAATCAGCGGTCCGCGAAACGTCCTTGCTCCGATCGCCGGCAGCTGGTGAAGCTCGTAGTCGAACCCGCCGGCTCGATCGAGTTGCTGATAATAGCGGCTCAAAGTCGCAAATTCTGTAGTTGCTATGGGAAAAAGTCGTTCAACGGATCTCCCGTTGGACTGTCGAGGTAAGGTGGCGGGAGTTCGCCGGTCGTGGATCCGGCTCTCGCAGCTGCGGCATTTTGCTCGATCTGACCCGTGGCCATACTGTCGGCCAGGGACCAAGTCCCGTACTCAATTGCACGGTACCCCAGATAGACCACTACCGGAATAGCTATTATTCCTCCCGTTTCGGCGGTTAACGTTCCGGCGGCCATCAGCGAGCCGTCGGCACCCCATGCACCCACGACATAGGCTAGGCCCCCCGTAGCCTGAAAACTGCCACCGATCGCCGCGAATGGAACGAGAGGGGCCGGCGTATTCGGATCGAGCGCGGTCATAATCGTGAAGGCGCCCCCCACCATTTGCAACCCACCCGCGGCGGTGCCCAAAAAGCGCAGCCAGGGCAGTTCAGTTTGATACTGGATCGAAGCCCGTGACAGCGTCGCAAGATCGTTGTAAGAAGTTACGCCTTGACCGGAGAGGGTGGCATCAACTACCGCGCCTCGAGAGGCGGGTCCCCAGATTGCATTGTAGGCGCCCTGGGGCAAATTCCCGATAGGGATGTTTAGCTCTACCCTCAATGTTTGCTCGGCAAGGTCGGCCGGTCCATAGTAGAGCGTGTCCTTGATCATATATCCTTCCGGCGCCGCCTCTGCTAAGGCTCTCGCTTCTGACTCTGAATATAGATTTAGTGGTCCCTCCAAAGGAACTCCGCTCGGGCTCATCGGGGTAGACGCACTTCGCATCGCTGCGAGCCCCGCATTGATGCTCGATGCCGCAACACTGTCGGTCGGATAGTCAACGCTGCCTGAGCCGGTGGCACCCGGTACGGCTCCAAATCCCGTTACGCTAACGCTGCCATACCCAGTTCGGTCCGGCACGGAGGGCGAGGTAGTCTCCGAAGCGTCGGGCGATGTGGGTGGTTGCAAGCTGGCCTGTGCAGCCGCCAGGTCTCTGTCAGACTGGGCGAACCTCGTCACCATTTCCTGGATCGCTGCCTCGGGGTCGTCCGTCGTGTCGCGCTGAGGCGTGTAGGAACCCGGCACCGCGGTAGAACTCGAGTCTGGCGGTGCGGCACCGGCCGGCGCTTGAGGAGCAGTGCCAGCCGCCAAATCTAACCACTTCGTTCCGGTATCGTCTACGTACGTATTGAATATTTGACCGTTGACCGCCCCCTGACCAGTGAAGTGGTAAACGACGCCGTCGTAAGTGACGTCCGTCGAATCAGAGCTGCCGGCGGCGGGGCTCGCTTGACCAGCCTGCAGCTGCGCGTCAGCAGCTTGCACTTGGATCGCATTTTGAGAGTCGGAGTACGGCGCCGACGCTGGCGTCCCGGTCCACGAGTTAACAATTGCCGCATCAGGGGTAGCGCTATCGGGTGGTGCCGCTGAATACGTACCGACGTCGCTCCCGGTATAAGAGGCGAGGGGGCCAGTCGCGCTGGCGTTGGTGAATAGTTCGCCCGTCGGCGGAACAGCGATCCAGCCTCCCTGCGGGGGCGCGCTCGCGTTGGAAGTGCTACCCGGTGCGGCGGCCGACAAGAGTGGACTGGTATTCGGCACGCTTTCCATTGCCAGCGTGTCCTGAGGTGGCGTCGCCAAACCCGCGTCACTCACTGTTTCCGCATCGGTGGCGACGGGCTGGTCGGCCGTCACGCTCGCGGCCGCGCCGACGGCGCCTCCGTCCGACGCGTCTCCGTCCGACACACCACCCCCGCCGCCATACGCAGTTCCCGAGGAACCAGAGTATTCCGGTGCAACGACAAAGCGCGTCGACGAACGCATCGCAAATTTGGCTGCCGATCGCGGCCGCGGAACGTACGGAACGTTCGGCGGGTCGCAGTCGATCGGTGGCTTCGTCAGGTCGACCTTTTCGCCGCGCTCCGTGGTGGGCGCGATTTCGCAAAAGATGGGCTTGGAAACGTCGCGTAGCAGCCCGACGAGTTGCCGCTGATCGCGATCCCGAAGTCTGACCGCTCCAGTCGTGGCTGGCAGCGACCCGTCGTCGCCTCCGCCTTGGATAAAGAGGCGGAAACGTCCGTTCGCGTCGGCGAGTGCAGCCTGTCCGGAGACAGGCTCCAGCACCACGGCGGGACCTGATTCCGACTCGACCACCCCGCGAACGGCATACGCGCCGGCGGGCGTGTCGCCATACGGCAAGAGCGGATCGCGTGATGAATTGCCATGCGCGGCCGCCCGGCGATCGTGGGCGCGTCCCGCCGCCGGGAAAGGACCGAGAATGACCGTGCCGTCGGCGCTGAAGACCTCTAACGTGCCGGCGTAATCGCGGTCATCAGGAAATCTGATCCGGATAGTCGTATTTTTCTCCATCGTTAGACGGCCGCCGCAACGGGCGCGCTGTCGTTGCTATACCCGAATGCCTCCACATATGATGCAACCATGCGTTCCATCGAGAATGCACGTGCGACATGCCGGCGCGCGGCCGCACCGAACGAGTCACGCATCTGAGGATCCAGCAAAAGCAGCGCGAGGGCGTCCGCCGTCTCGCGCGGGTTATCGACAGAAACGAGAAATCCATTCACGCCGTGGATGATTTGCTCCGCGGTTCCTCCAGAGTCGTTTGCGACGACCGGCAAGCCGGCCGCCATCGCCTCGAGCGATGCGTTCGGGCATCCTTGGTCGTCCGAGAGCATGACGAAGACGCGGAAGCTGCGCAAAAACGGCGAGACATCAGCGTGCGAGCCGACGAAGCGGATGCTACGCAAACCGGCGCGCGCGATCTTGTCGGCGACGTAAGTGGCATAGTCGGCGTGCCGCGGTTCGACGCCGCCGACGATGGTTAGGGTCGCGCCCGGCATGACTTCGGCAAGAATATCCATGACGTCGACCAGTTGCTCGAGACGTTTGCTCGGCACGATACGGCAGCAAGTGCCAATTGCGAGATGCGCAGCCCATCCTGCCGGCAGTGGGCTGACAGCTCCTGTGCTTGGAAGGGGAACGCCGTTTGGGATTACGCGGCTTCGGGCCGGGTGCGCGTCCCGAAGTTCTATGGGCAATCCACCAGCATATTTCGAAACAAAGCAATCCACCCGCGCAAAATACTCCGCGACACTGAAGCTCAGACGTTCCGCGTAGTTGTCGGCCGAGTTGAGCTCCCTATACAGCATCGGCCCAGGGCTGACGTCAACGAGGCGTAGCGGGTTAACTTCTAGTACCTTTGCGAGCGCAAATTTGAGCGAGGCTGGGACGTTCCAGAAAGCTAGCGTCTTCGCGCCAATTCGCTCGGCGATCTGCAGCACTCGTTCGCACCGGGCCATCAGCGATAGGTCCATCTGCAGGCCGAAGACGAGGACTCCCGTGCTTTCCAGTTCGCGCAAAAAATCAGAACAGTATGATGATTCGAGAACGGCGACTGCGAGGGGCACTTCGTGCGGCATACGCCCAAGGAGGTTGACGAGCGAGCGTTGCGGGCCGCCGACGTTGAGATTTTCGGTCACGATCAGCGTGGCCGGCAGCGACGACGCCCGCGCAACTTCGGCGGGTGCGCCGTAGCGACCGAGCAGCGACCATAGGCGAGGCACGAGGTCGGGGTCCGGCGATTTGGACGGCAAAATGCGTACCGTTCCCTCGGTCACTTTCAAGATTGCCCGGACGTGCTCGTCGATATCAGTGCTTTGCAACCCACCGGTAGTTACAACTGGACACCCGTGCTTAGCGGCTTCCAACGGGGGGAGGCTTTCGCTACCGTCGATGCTCGTATCGAGCAGAACGTCGAATGCGCTGTAGTAGGCTTCAGCCGGATAAACGGGACCGGGCACGAGGACGTCGGGCATAGTGCCCAGCTCCAGCGCCTGCCGACAGGTCGCAGTATAGGCTACGCGACCTGATCCCGTTTCGTCATCCCACCCTCCGAGGATCATAAGGCGCGCCGGCACGCACTCTTGCAACTTGCTTAACACGCGAACGGCGCGCGTGTAGCCTTTTTGCGCGCTGAACTGACCAACCATCCCGATCAGCAGCGTGCTGTCGGCAATGCCGTGCCGTTCGCGGATGATCCGCCGCTCGGACGTTGCCTCCTCTGGTGTCGGCGCAGGCCGCTGCGGTTCGTGATGCAGCACGACGATTGGGATGCCGTATCCGCGCGAAAGCATCTCGTCTTTGACCGATGGTGTCGCGGCTATGGCGAACCTCACGCGGAGTCTCACGAACTCGCGCGCCACGTCGAGCGAAGCGGCTGGAGCGCTATGAAACACGGGCACCACTTGCACGCCCGCGCGTTCCAGAGCCTCGAGCTCGCGCGCGGGAAGCGCACAGGTAAATACGGTAGGGGTATCCGAGGCGAGGACTTCCGCAGCAATCCTTCCCATGGGCGCGCTTTGCCCGGCGAGGCGGGCTACTTGGCAACCGCGGATATCCTCCGTGGGATAGGACGGCGCAACGTCGTCGAGCAGAAACAGCTTCGACGTAATATTAGCCCTCTGCGATCCGAAGAGGAGATCGTGCACGATACCCGTGGCATCGCCAAAACCCATCGCCGGCAGCGCGACGTTGAAGTGCAGTCCTGCCGCGAACGATGGCGCTGCGGGTTGCGCTTCCGACAACGGGTTTTTCGGAATCGTCGGAAGTTCGGCTGGCTCGAAGCCCGGCCGGAGCAAGCCGTACTGCTCGTACAAGTGAAAAAGACGCGTGCCCGGGATTGGATGGTTTCGGTCGGGCACGCGTGACGTGAGTCGGAACCCTTTATACAAGCCACCCGTTTTGCGCAGCGTGGTCCAGAGCTCGTTGCACCAGTGGAGGCCGAACCATCGCGCGTCGATTGCGGAGTCGCCCTCGAGGAACGGTTGTACGCTTTCCCAACGATCAGGCGGCATTAAGTCGTCGCGGATGAATCTCTGCAAACCGTGGCGGCGGATGCCCTCGTTGAAGGCCAGCGTGTAGTCGAACCATCCGGAATTTTCGCCTATCACGCTGCTCATCGCGTCGACAACGTCACCCATCAAGCGACTGCGCGGCGGACACTTGATGAAGTTCATCACCGACCCGAGACGGTGCGAACGGAACACGTAGGGCTGCTCGAAGTCGAACGGCCGGAGGCAAAGGACGTCCATGTCGACCCAGATGCCGCCGAGCGCGTACAAGAGCTTGGTTCGGAAAAGATCCGAAAAGGTCGCGTAACTGCCCTCTCCAAGGTCCAGTTCGCTGTCTGTTGTACGTTTGCGGAAGACCGTTTCGCGCGCCAAGATTTCGTTTGCGTCGCGGAGCACGACACCGTGCGGGAGTGGACCGGGTGTACGTTCGTAGCGCCAAAGGTGGAACTCGTGTTCGTTGGCAACAAAAGAGTGCAGCGTCAAGCGCTCGAGCCGAGTCAGTGGCCCGATCCAAAGCCCGTGCACGACGCGATTGGCGGCCAACACGGCGTCCGCTCAGGTAATGGAAAGCGTCGTGATGGTCGGGTTGTAATCGAAGCAGTAGCCGATCGGAAAGAGCTGATTGCCAGACCCGTCGAGCGGATTGGCGCACTGCACGACCAGATCCCACAGGTCGTCTTCCCCGCGTATTCGCGCCGCGACGACGACCCCGCTCAATGGTGTTTTCGGGCCAGACTCGTCGAATAAGGACGTCATGATGCTCACGCTGGAGTTCGGGGGCGGCGGCGCCCCCGGCGGTGCAACTGCGACAGGCCCTCGACAGATTACGCTCGCCAACAGCAGCATCGTGCTGTTGTCCTCGACGCGGACGACCGGCTCGCCTGGCGCGACGGGGTCGCCGGGATTCTTGTAGATACCGGTCACGGTCCCCGCGATCGGGGACAGCAGCAATGTCTTGAGGAAGCCGATTTGCATTTGATAGACGTTAAGATCAATCGAGCTAAGCTCATTTTGAAAGACCGTGCTGAGATTGGGCAAGTTTCGGGTCTTCATGAACAGCGCGAACTGCTGGTCGTTGAGGCTAATTTGAGCGCGCTCGTTCTGTGCTTGACTTTCGACAGACGGCATGCGGTAGCCGTAATCGGTATTAACGATCTGCTCCGTCTCTACGGCATACGCTTTGCCCGTAGCAGCTTGCGTGCCAGTCTGTGTATCGACGGAGAGACCGGTCTCGGTCGAGACGCTGCCAACGGTGCCTTCCTGGTCAGTTTCTGAAACGACAGGATTGGGGTTGGACATCCAAGTACCGGCTAAGCTTCCGCCGTCCGCTGGGAGCGTGGGGAGAGTCGCGGTCGTAAAGTTGTCCGACCCGATCGATTCTTCGTTACTCGACCCTTCTTCAATGGTCGTGAGGGAAGGCGTCGTAATCGTCGTACTCTGGTCGTCCGAAGAAGACGAATCGGTGGTCACCGTGAGCGAGTTAAGTGTGCTCGACGTGGTCTTGACCACGCCATCGAGGTTGCTACTATTGTAGGCGATCCCGGCGTCGCTGTAAGCCTGCCACAGCTGATCGGCTTGCGTTTGGGCCAATTCCACTAGATTTGCTATCCTCGCAGGGTTTGCCGTAGACCCGCCGCCATAATACGCGCTAATCGTCGAAATGATGCTTGATGCGCTGCCATATTTTGCGAAGTATGCGTTCTGTCGCGCACACACGGCTTTGTCCAGAACCGCCTTGCTGGTTTCCGCACGCAAAGCGGCGAGTAACGAGGCTACGACGGGCGGGGCGGTCAGAATGCCGTTTGAGTTGAAAGAAAGCAGTGACGGGTCGCCGGCCGCCGTGGCGCTAAGCCCGCCATAAAACCCGGTAAAGTCGAACGGTGCGGCGACGGGGGCACCGAGCTGGACGTCGAGTTCCCCGAGGATGCCGCCGACTTCGAAGCAGAGGTGTGATACCTTCCACGGTATCGCCTTTATGGAGACAACCTTAGCGCTAGCCATAACGATATATCCCTCCTATGCTGCCTGAATGAGACAATCGATGGTTGTTTCTAGGGCGCACGTGGCAAAAACGCCGCAAATGTTGTCGATGGGCAGCGTCACGGACTCTCCGGGCTGAATCGTTCCGTAGCTCGTGGACGTGTCGGAGGCCACCTGCGCAGGCGTAACGGTACCGATCTGCGCGACTTCGCCGAAGACGTTGTTGCGGATGTGCAACAGCAGTGGAGCGGAGAACGAGGGGCTTATGGTCAACCCTGCGGATCCCCACAGGTACATCGTGCCGCGTACCCTCACCTCATAGCTCGCGTGGGTTCGCTTATCGAAAGCGGGAATTAGTGGTGACTGCAACATTAGCTATTCCTCCATTGAGGTACGCGCGTAACGGGCCCTGGCCAGGGCCGTTAACGGAACTGCATATGAATAAGGCTCGGAGCAATCCGCGCCGTCCCGCCGTTTACGTCCATGATCTGCTTGCATGCACGAATTCCGGTCACGGTAGAGGGTTAAGGTACTTATCTTAGCACTAACCAAGCGGCTGCGCTAGTAGCGTTTCGTGGTACCATTAGTTTTGTGGCGACAATCGCTGAGGCGCACGCCCGAGTTCTGGCCGACGTGCTCGAGGCGCTCGGCACCGTTGGAGCAGGGCACGCCCTGATGGGTGGGCACGCGTCGGCTTATTTTGGCAGGGGCCGCGCGACCACGGACGTCGACTTACTGGTATCGAGGTGCTTCGTTGAAAAAATTAAGGCAGAGCTAGAGCAACGCGGTTACGTCGTAGCGGAGTTCCGCTATCTGCTTAAAGTCTACGACCGCGGCGACCCCACGTCTCTATGTGACCTCGTCATGCAAGAGACCAATTCTGTTTTGCGTGCGGCATTCCTCGCTACAACGCCCGCGGTGATCCTGGGGCTTCCTGTGAACGTCGTTCGACGAGGCGCACTGGTCGCGCTGAAGTTCCAGGCGGCCACTGACCGGAGGCGGAAATCAAAGGACAAGCTACGCGACGTAATGGACATTCGCGCGATTTTACAGAACGGATTCGGGGCGCCCGACAAACGGCTCGCCCTCGAGCTCGCCGCTCAGATGTACCCCCGAGCTCCGGCGGATCTTGAGTCGCTGATCGCCGCTCTGTCAAACGGCCGCTGGCCGAGGGTCGTGCGCCGCACATCGGGTGGTTCGCGATGGCTCCTTCGGCGTCGCTGAGGTCATCCGGCCCACGTGTAGAGGTGCGCGCCACCAAAAACTCCGGTTGCCAACTGGTAAGGAAGCACCTGGACTGGATCTGCTTGTATGAGTGCTACACGGCCATCGCGCCCGTAGGAAACGATGTAGAGCCGCTCGTCGAGCGTAACGGTAACTCCCCGAGGTCCCGGCACTTCGAGCTTTCCGACGAGAGCACCCGAGTCCAGACTCCAAAAGGTAATCAAGTCGGCATCGGGATGCGTGGCGACGACTGCGCGCGACGGTCCGTGAATCGCAACGCTCAGCGATTCTCCGATAAGACGAGTGGTAATTGACGTGGGTTCCACGACATGCGCGAGAGGCTGGCCGTGCCTTCGCAGCGAGACACCACCGAGTGCGGTTCGCGGGGGCAGCCCGTCCCGCGGCGCGGACACCGCAGCGAACTCTCGATTGGCTGCGACTGCGACGTGCCCGACGTTGCGGTTACGATCGAGCACCTCGAACTTTTCTAAGAGCACCCAGCTGTTAACGTCGACGAAGGTGACCGAGGGAAGAAACGAAGAGTCGATCGAGCCGCCGCCGTTGGCAATGACGAGCGTTCTACCGTCTTCGACAAGGTGGCAGTCGTGTGGCGCGACCCCATACGTTAAAAAGCTGTCGAGCACGTCGAAGGTGGTCGAATCGCGGATGGAAATCACGCCTTGCTTGTTGTCGAGATTGGTCTCGACGACGAAAAGCGCGTCGCCCTCGCGCGAGTACGCCGCATGGCCGTAGAACGCGTGGCCCTTCATTGGCGCGAGCGGCCGAACCATCTTGCGAGTTGCGAGATCCAGGAGGCAGCCTCCGGAACCTCGTTTCTCAAACAACGCCGCTTCCGCTGGCCGTCTGGGATGCATGGCGAGACCGTGGCCGAAAAAATCCAATGGGATGCTGGTTGCCGGCGCCTCGCCCACATCAAGATCGAGGATATCGACGGTGTATCGTTCCTGCCGGCTCTCCGAGACGACCGAACGTGTGGGGCCAACGACGGCGCCGAGCCTGAGGCTAGCTCGCGGCAGTTCAGGAAACTTTTGATCCCTAGCGACCTCGTCCACCACGATGCGAGGATACTAGACGTAACGCGCGGCGACCCGCCGGCGTCAGACATGTGAAGACCTTCCTTTAGCAAAAAGGTTGCCATTTAGCGAGGTCAGATTCCTCAAGCTTGACGACCCTGACGTACTTCGCGAAATGTGCGGGAACCGGGGTTACGGCGACCGGGTATCAGAACCCCAACGAGTTCGGGACCCTTGAAATCGGTTCTCCCGGCAACCTGGTTTCGACGAGTCGCCGACAGCGCTACCTCGGTGTTTGAGTACGCCGGCTGCAAGCAGGCTTGCACACTAGTCGGCGGTCCTTTCGCCCTGCGGTGCTGCGCATACTCCGGGCGACTAAACGAGAACTCTACCGATTTAGCGATGCTTAACTACGAGAGCGATCCCAACGCCGAAGTTATGGAGAGAACCGACAACGGCAAGATTGGCCGAGCGAGTGATCCGATGGCGCTGCTGACGCTCTGCGGGGTCAGTTCCCCTAGCGTCGGGCCAACAATACGACTTGCCATGGAAGTGGTCTGGCGGCGGCAGCGAAGACGATATTAGGAGCGCCTGCCGAAATGCGATCGCTGGTTTCGCCATTGGGTTTGAGGCCGGGCTCGCGGGTGCAATGGGCGCCCTATGCGATTTTGCGCCTGCAATCTGGTCGGCTAGATTCTAGAGTCCGCCGATTTTTCTCACGAAGAATAGGAATCGATTAGGCTCGATAAGTATCAAATGATTCACTAAATAAGCTTAGACGAGGCTTGTGAAGGCTTGGAGAGGTGGCTGAGTGGCTGAAAGCGGCGGTCTTGAAATGCCGCCTTTAGTGGTTGTAGCGGGTTGCATGTGGTCGTAAACGTTGAAGAACAAAGGCTTTTAGCCGCACGCGGTTTTCAATGGTCGCCTTTAGTTTTCACCGACTGCACCGAAATTGCACCGCGGCGCTAAACAACGATCGCGCTTGACGTTAAGGTGCAAGAGCGGTCGCGAACGATGCTTGGCGAATAGTAGAGTCAGTGAATCAATACGGTTGTGCGCTGATGCCCGGCAGGCTGCTCGGTGCGTTTCTGGACGCGGTACTCGCGCTGCCGCCGGACCTCGCATATCGGGGAAGCTGAGTGTCGCGAGGCTGGGGCAGCGGCGGCCGCGCGCGCCAACGCCCTGAGTCGGACCGCCACAATCTCAACGTGCGCGTGCGGATGAGCATGGCGGTATACGGCGTGATCGAGATCTCGCAGTTGGAAAGTCGGCCATTCGCGCAGGTCACGGCCTCTCTGATTCTGCTTGGCTGCGGCGTGTGGCGTCGTTTGCGCGAGCATCCGAAGATCCTCAAAGGGTTGGAGTTCAAGGACAAGGCGGAGCTGTTGCTTTTGGCGGACTTGCAGCAGCTCGAAGCGCTGTGGCAGTTGCAGGCCGGAGGAGGCGGAACGGTTGATCGCTCGAGACGCAGATCGAAGGACTCGTGAGCTTGCGCAGCTTGAAGATGGGCAACAGCGCGCATAAGTCGCGTTCGCGCTGACGCGATAACTAACTGCTACTGCGTGTCTTCGGGCTTTGAAGTTCCTGCCTAAACGCGGGTGGTATGCTTCTTAACTGGTATTCGGGTGCGGCGGGAGCCGTTGCAACGAATCTTTCAGCGCGAGGCGTTCGACCTTCCTTAAGGAGGCCCTAAGCTAAACGCAGTTTCTACCGGGGACGATCTAAACAGCTGAACCCGGATTTAGGCAGCGCGCTCGCGACAAATCTAGATTGCGCGTACTCCGGCTGAGAGTTGCCTTAAGGGCTCGCAGGCGTCACGATCGCATGCGAATGCGGCCTATTCAGTACCAAAATCGCGGATTTACCATGAAATGCGTGCTGACGCGGGGGCTTCCCCCAGGCCGGCGCGCACGAGCTTGCCGTATGTCTGCGCGTACTCTACGGACAGAAATCCATAAGGTTCCCTCCTCCCGCGAACGTCGAGGGCGGTGCAGTAAATTCTGGTCAGCCGCCCGCCTTAGGAGCGAACAATGATTCACTCTGGGCCTTTGCGATCTCTTTCTTTACGATCGTGAAGTAAATGATCCAGACTAAAGCTGGAAGCGTAACGAGGCTGATTGTGCCTAACGAAGCCCCTAATTCGTCAAAGAGCCCGTGCAAAAACACGGCAATGAGCAACCCCCATACCGCTAGCGAAGGCTTGTGGTACATTTTTGCTTGTCCGAGATAATAACCCATTATGGCGCCGTAAAAAGCGTGTCCAGGGACGGTGACAAAAGCTCGGTAAAGCGCAACTGCTGCTCCATCGTTAAAAACGTACATAATATTTTCGACCGTCGCGAACCCCATGGCAGCGGTTATCCCAAATATAACACCGTCCATGGTCTCATCAAAATGCGCAGATCTGTATGCAAAGACCCTGACCGCAGCGAGCTTCGCCAGTTCCTCCACGAGCGCGACGCTAAAAAGAAAATAGAGAAATGTAAAACTTCCCGGTTTGGGAAGAGGGAACACTGCTTCGATCAGCGCGGCAACAAACGCAAATGCAGCGCCCAGACCGAAGGTTCCAAGAAGCAAGGTCAGCGATTCTGTCTTGTACTTGTCGGCATGATGGAAATGCCAAGCGATGTATAAAGATGGTGCGACCGCGAGCACAAATAACGTGTCGACCACGACGCTGCCGCTAAGCCACGCGACAGCTCCGAGTACAAGGATGCTAACGGTAGCCGTAGCCAGCCTTCGA
>JBAUMX010000029.1:0-5134 GCA_049578945.1 Candidatus Cybelea sp.
GCCTTAGCAGCCGCCAAGGCGTTGCGCGTGCGTTCGCTGATCGCTCTGGCCTCCTGCTCGGCGACGGCGGCCATGACGTGCAAGAGAAGACCGTTGGCCTCGGGCATGTCGCAGGCTCGGAACTCGACGCCGCTCTCCATGAGGTTGGCGATGAAGGCGACGTTGCGCGCCAGCCGGTCGAGCTTCGCGATCACCAGCGTCGAATGCGACGACTTGGCTCGCGCGAGAGCGTCGCGCAGGACGGGACGATCACTCTTGCGCCCGCTCTCGATCTCGACGAACTCCTCTACAATGCGATAGCCATGGCTGCGGCAGAACGCTTCGACGGCGCTGCGCTGCGCCTCTACGCCTAAGCCGGATGCACCTTGACGCTGCGTCGAGACGCGTAGATACGATACTGCTTTCTTCACACGGCCAGCGTAATACAAGCCGGAACGGTCGTCCTACTACTTGTTATGCAGGTTTACGTAAACCGGTGATCAAAACTCCCTAGCTATGAAGCGAACGGAACGAACGAACGTCACGCTCTCGCTCTCGACTAAGGCGAAGCTCAAGCTCTCAAAGTTGAAGCTTCGGTTGCGCGAGGCTGGTC
This sequence comes from Candidatus Cybelea sp., assembly GCA_049578945.1. Classification (GTDB taxonomy): domain Bacteria; phylum Vulcanimicrobiota; class Vulcanimicrobiia; order Vulcanimicrobiales; family Vulcanimicrobiaceae; genus Cybelea. The sequence goes on from JBAUMX010000029.1 coordinate 593, forward strand.
ATGCGCCAAAGGATGCCAGCGAATCGGCGATTGTCGATAAGTTAGTGCTCGCGGCAACGCTCGACGATTTGCTCGCGCTATTCAGCTAGGATCGCACTCGCTTCGACCGCCGCGCCTTTCGGTCGGCCCCACGCGCCCACGCGCGCGACTTAGACTAACAGGCGCTCAGATTTTGAATTTCTAGCTGAGCGGTTACGCGCAAGCGTGAGCTGCAAGGAATGCGGCAGCTTGCTAGCGCAGGACTAAGCTTTGAAGTCCCGACTGAGAAGGCCCTCGCGGCGCGCATTACTGGAGCTCGCGCCACGGTTCGGGCTCAAGGAGTCAACGAGATGAGGCAGTTCCTCGCCATTCTGCTGGTTTTCTGCGTCGTCATCCCTGCATCGGCGGCGAGCCCTTCCGATTGGAACCAAGCGATGCGGTCGGCTACACTCACCGCCGTAGAAAACGCACTTACACATTACTATTTTATTGATCGCGTTCATAAAATGCGCGCCGCCATCGAGGCAAATCGAATACGCCTCAGCCAGATACAGCAACCCGACGCTTTCGCCGATGCAGTCACAAAAGTGCTTTACAATGTTGCCCGTGACAAGCACATCGAAGTCGACTACTCGTCAGACGTGCTCCCAGACTTCCGGAAAATGTCAGCTGCCGACGTCGCGAACATACAACTTGCGAACCGATATTACAATTATGGCCTCAACGCTGCGATACGTCTTCATGGGAACATCGGCTATCTCTGGGTCGATAATTTTCCAGAAAGCCCTGAATCCGCTTACGATGCCGCAATGAGCGCGCTTGCGCATACCGACGCGCTCATCATCGACCTTCGCGATAATGGAGGCGGCGCACCCGGGGGCGTCAATTACCTCCTCGCGTTCTTTTTCGCGAAGCAAACGGAAGTCACGGGTTTTCTCGAGCGCAAGAATGGCGTAGTAGCGTTGCAGCGCCATTACACGGCAGCGAAGGTGGGTGCTGCGCGCTATCTCGACAAACCTGTCTTCGTACTGATCAGCAATGACACGTTTTCGGGTGCGGAGCAGTTCGCGTACGATATGAAGTCACTCCACCGCGCTGAAGTCGTCGGCCATATAACCGGCGGCGGGGCAAATCCCGGTGAAGAGTACCGCCTAAATGATCACTTTAGCATGTTTATTCCATTCGGAAGCGGTTACAATCCGTATACAAAGACAAATTGGGAAGGCGTCGGAGTCGCGCCCGATGTGGACGCACCTGCGAAGAACGCGCTGCTCGTTGCGTACGTTCGCGCACTCAAAGCCGTAAAGAACACTTTCCCGGACAGCGTAGAAGTGCGGAAGGAGGCGCTGAAAGATCCGGCAAAGGCTCTCCGTGAGTCATTGCCGCTGCATTAATCGGTTTCGTTGGCGGCAAAAGGCGCCATCTTACAGTCGCCGCTGGGCCTGGTAGGACGACGTTACCAGCTGACGCTCACGAAGCCGAGCTAGGTTAGCTGCAAGGTCCGCATAGTCGGAGTGCCGGAGGTTCCAATTGCGAAGTTCGATTTCGTGTAGGGCGATTGAACCGCCACCTAGATGACTCCACCGCCGCGAGGAGGCTTGCGATGAAAAAGCGTCAATCCGAGCGCGAGGCTGAAGCCAGACTGCATGAACGCTACCGCACTAAGCGAGGGCGCTTGCTGAGCGTGGCGGAATACGCCTGGATGGTGTGCTTTACGGAGTACGCCGTGCATCAAGCGTCAGAACGCGTACCCTTCGAGCGAACGCAAACCGGCAGGCGCATTCGGATTTATCCCGACCCCCGCGGTCAATGCCTTCATCCGCGAACGCAAATCCGACGATCCTGAGGATTACGAAGACTTCATGCGCGAACACGATCAATCGCGGCACCAAGACTTCCTCAGGAGCCGTCCGCGCGACGCGTGCAAATGACTTTTTCGATCAACTTCGCGGCATTATCGAAGCTGCTTGCGCCGACGCTCCTGACGGTGCTCGTGATAGGAGTCGCGGCCTGCGGCGGATCGCAACCACACGATCCGCTGACCGCGATTGAAGCAGCGTTTGAGAGCCACCCCATCGTGGAGCTGAGCCGAATTGAAGGAACTGGTAATAAAACCGAGCTCAACCTCATAGAGCATTTGCTGAGTGACCCGCGTGTGCAAAAAGACGTCAATGATATCGTAGTCGAGTGCGCTAATTCATTATACCAACCGCTCTTAGACCGCTACGTCAGCGGCGGCCGCGTCACCAATGAGCAAATCCGCATCGTGTGGAGGAAGACGACGCAGATCATCGGCTGCGAAGCCGATCCTACGACCGAGATGCTGATCGACTTCGTCCGCGATCTCAATCTAAGGAGTGCCGACCATCCGCTTCGAGTCTTGGCCGCCGATCCACCGATCAATTGGAGTACGATTCACACCGGCTCTCAGTTTAACGCGTACCTATTCCGACGGGATCGGAATGCCGCATCGGTGATCGAACGTCAAGTGTTAGCGAGACATCGCAAAGCGCTAGTTATCATTGGCGGCGACCACTTCGCGCGAGTTCCGAGCATTGGCTCGGGAAACGACGCCACGATAACGGTGCATCTGGAGCATAACTATCCGGGAAGTACGTACGTAATTTACGACATCGAGGACTGGTCGCGATTCAACGTTAGCACTCGTCGAATGGTCGCCTCATGGCAAGCGCCTTCAATCATTCCGATCGCTGGAACTCCACTCGCACTCGAAGGCGGCCGACCGATCACCGCGCCGGACGTTATGCTTCATGTGGGTTCACGCTGGATTCCGGTGAAGAACGAATACCCAGGCCACACCGTCGGGCAGCTCTTTGATGCAGTACTTTATTTGGGAGCGCTCAACCAGCTTAAAACAATCGAGCTAAAAGAACCGACGGATCAGCCATACGCCCGCGAGCTGCAGCATATGCGTGCGCTGGTAATGGGCGCGCCATCGCCGCAGTAGCACCTAGCATCGATCCCACCCGCCGCGCCGCGATTCGCATCGCGCCGCGATTCGCATCGCGCTGGCTGCACGCGACGTGGTGCCCAGCGCGCCCCACACGCGACTTAGACCCACGCACGCAAGCTTTTTTAAAATCTTTTCCGGTGCCGTGCTGCGCGAAACGGCAACACAGGTGAACGCGATCAGTGGCCTAGCGGCAGAGGGAAGATCGTAACGCGTTTAAAACCCTCCAGCCATAGTGCCGACCTACCTTTTCATTGATGAATCGGGGACGTTCGACTTTAAGCCGGAGCGTTCAAAGTTTTTCGTCCTCACCGCTCTAATGACGAATGACCCTTATCAAGGCGCCCCAGAGTTACTTAGGCTGAAGCACCAGCTGCTAAACAATCCGGCCCACATGGAGGGCCTAGGAAGGCAGCGCGACTTGAGTTTTTTCCACTGCACCGAAGATCCCCAAGCGGTGCGCGATCAGGTTTATCAAATCATCTCTGCGTTAGATTTTCAGGCGTACAGTGTTATTGTGCATAAGAACCGGACGAATCCAGTGCTTTACCCTCCAGCGAAATTCTACGGAACAGTATTCACAAGCCTTATTAACACAATCGTCGCACGCTCGGGTCTCACAGGTGACGTTCAAATCTTCGCTTCGGCGTTCACCCTTGGAAGCAACAAGGCAGCATTTCTCAGTGCCCTGCGCGCGGCTTGCGACGCGCACTCCCATATGACGCACCATATCCACTTTCACCCTACGCCGTCTCATCATATGCTCCAAGTCAGCGATTACGTAAGCTGGGCCATTTTCCGAAAAAGGGAGCAGGGCGATTGGCGCTCCTTCGACTTGATTGCCGCAAAAGTTAAGAGCGAATTTGCGATTTTTCGCCACGGCGATATGGAGTACTATTAGACCCAGCTTGACAAGCCGTGCTACACTCGAAGCCAGGTTGCGTGCAGCGACAAGCACCCCATAAGGTCCTTCCCGTAAGGGATAGCGAGCACGGCCGGAACATTAGGGGGGACCGCTCGGTCCTCTCTTTTCTTATTGGAACGCGCTCTATTCCTTGCCCAGCAATTACACGAGGTTCCGGCAGGGCCTTGCGTCGTTGCTCCTGGCGGCCGGAGCGGCGTCGAACGTACCGAACGCACCGCACTCCGAGCTTGTGGCGTTGACGGTGCGCCTGATCGACCGCGATCAGCTTGGCGATCTTGGCCTTGTGCATCGCGACATTCGTTTTGCAGTTCGGCGACGGCCAATTGTCAGGCGTGGTAGCGTTGCCTGGCCCTCGGCTCCCGTTCGAAGTTTATGGCGGGGCGGCCGCACGAGCGATCTCGTTCGGGCTTATAGCTCGCCCTCGACGATCTCGTCGCCGCCCGAATCGTTCCCACGTTCGTTCCCGTGACTTGGTAACGAATCTCCCGCATCGGTACGCTTGATTCCAGGCAGTTCCAGCGATTCGCACCCATAATCGTTCCCTTGGGATGGTAACGATTCGGACTTCTGCCCTTGGGAGGCGGGAATCGTTCCTTCGTTACCATCCCCTAGGGTATGGGCGGGAAGGAACGATTCTCCATCCGGGTCCTGATCCTCAGCGTTATCC
>JBAUMX010000030.1:0-16906 GCA_049578945.1 Candidatus Cybelea sp.
CATGAAGGTGGACCATTTGCGAGCCCTTGCACCAGCGGTTCGGCGTGCAACCGCCGACGAGCGTCGTATCGGCGCGGGGATAGCCCGCGAAGACGTTGTCGAAACTGCGATTCTCTTGCATCATGACCACGATGTGTTGAATTCCGTTTGTCGGCGGCGGCCCGCTGGGGCCGGGCGCCGGCGTCGAGCCGGCCGAACCGCTGCAACTCGCTACGCCGAGGACAACGAGCGGGGCGAGAAGCGCTCCTAGCTGCTTCATTATTCAGGTACGCCGGCGTCGTGCTTGATGATGCGTGCCGCGTCGCTGGGATTGGTTACTTGCGTGGCGCAGGGCATGTGGTGTGGAATCGGCGCCGGTTTGAAGGCGTTGGGCGTCTGGTTGAAGTCAAAGACGTCCTCCATCGAGTTTGCCGTGGCGTCGTCGGTTCCGAGCGAACCCAAGTTGAAGGTCTGTTCCATCAGCTTGAGGATGCTGCCGAAATCGTAGCGCGTATGCGAGATGAAGTTGGGTTTTGCAAAGGGTGAAATGACGATCATCGGCACGCGGAAGCCCAGGCTCGTGTAGTTAATCTGCGCCGGCGGCGCGTTGTCGTACCAGCCGCCCCAGTCGTCCCAGAGCAGAATGATCGCGGTGTTATTCCAATATGGGCTGGTGCCGATCGCGTTGATCACCTTCGTCACCCACCAGGGGCCGCCGTCGCAGCCGCTGGCAGGATGGTCCGAGGTGTAGAGCGTCGGGATCACCCACGAGACCGACGGCAGCGTGCCGCCCTTGAGGTCGTTGAAGATACTCGTGTTCGGCGAGCTGATGTTCGTCTTCCAGTCGGGCCCGTAGAAGATCTTATGAATCGCCCGGTAGCCGTTCCAGACGTCGCCCGAGAAGTCGTAACTTTCTTTAGACCCGCCGTCAAGCGACCCGTGGTCAACGTAGAAAAGCCAGGGCACGCCCTTCGCGTCGAGCAAGTCGGCCATCGTGGCGTAGTGGAAGCACGGGAACGGGCCGTCGAGCCTTACCTTGCCGCTTTTAAGTATGATGGGCGTCTGATTGCCGGGGGGAGCGTCGCATCCCCAGGGCTGCGCCGGTGGCTGGTCGGTCAGCGATTCGTTATCGTTGATCTTGACGCTGCCCGCGATGATGATCTGATGGGCGATGAAGCTGGAGGCAGTCTCGTCAAAGAAGGTTTGGTCGGCAAGCGTGTATTGACTCGCGAGCGTCCAGTACGGCTTGGTCTCGGCGCGATCGATGTACGCGTAGGGATAGAGCTTGGCCGGGAGCAGCTGTCCCGATTGACCGAAGCGGATGAGATTGAATCCGTCGTTTTGACAAACGCCCTGATGATTCGCGCTGCACTGGATCACGAACCCGTGGTGGCTGTGATCGATGTCCGTTCCAAAGCCCGGGCCGTCGCCCGTGGCGAGTTCGACCGAATGAAGGTGGACCATGTGCGAGCCCTTGCACCAGCGATTGGGCGTACACGCGCCGACGAGCGTCGTATCGGCGCCGGGATAGCCCGCGAAGACGTTGTCGAAGCTGCGATTCTCTTGCATCATGACTACGATGTGTTGAATCGTGTTTGACGGGGGTGGCCCGCTGGGGCCCGGTGTCGGCGTCGTGCCGGCCGAACCGCTGCACCCCGCTGCGCCGAGGATCACCGCAGAGAAAATTAAAGCTCGCGACCGTTTCATGCTACCTCCAAAGCGCTGCGTTTGAACGATAGTTCGACGCAGGAAAACAGAATATCTTGTCGCAGCCTGGTTGTAAGCTTTAAAAACGGAGGATAGATGCGATTCTCCAGAGTTGCTGCGGTGACTTTGGTTACCGCCTTGACCGTCGGGACTGCGCCGAGCGCGTTGTGGCGGACGACTCGATTAGGCACGCTCGACGGAATCGATGCCTGCTAAGCCGCTCGTCGCGCTGGCTGTGTCGGCAATGCTGGGCGCGATGGCGACGCAGCCGGCGCGTGCGGTCGAGACGATCCCGTTTACCGCCGTCAACGGCGGTCAAATCGAAGTGCAGGCGTCGGTCGACGGCCAGCCGGCGGTACCGATGCTCGTCAATCTCGGTGCGGGCATCCATATTTTCTCCAGCGATCTCGGGCGCCGGTTCGTCGCGGTAAACGGAAAGTACGTAAGCTTGCGTCTCACCGGCGAACGCGTCGACCTGCCAATCGGAAAAGTCATAACGCTCGCGCTCGCGGGCGTGGGAATCGATGCTCCGCGCGTCGGCATATGGAAGGGGCTCGATGGCACGGGGATCGACGGTCTAATCGCAGCAACGGCCTTTCGCAGCACCGCGACGACGTTCGATTTCCGCAACCACCAGATCGTCATCGAAGACGCGCAAAGTTTTCCCGACCGTATCCGGTCGCAGGTGAAGGTTCCGCTGATTCTTCAAGACGATCTGGGAATCGCTCTCGCGCTTTTTGCGCGCTTCGACTTCGGCGGCGGCAAGACGGGGCTCTGCGAGATCGATACCGGCTCGCAAGGAATCACCCTCGACAAGACGTTTGCCGCGTCGATCGGGATCAATCCGAACAACGGGCAATCACGCATTAGCACGATCGGACTCGTTGGCGCGCCGGAGACGACGATCGCTGGAGCAACCGCGAAGTTTTCAGACCTGATCTACGACTGCGACGTTGGGAACTCGTTTTGGGAGGGCCGCACCTTTACGCTGGATCTTCCCAACCGTTATCTGTACGTGTCGACTTCCGGATAAGGCAGCAGTCGCGAGACAGCGTTAAAGGCCGGGAGGCATTGGGTAGAGGGCAAGGATAGTGGGACCCGCGAGCGCACCGCCCGCGCTGACGCAGATCGCGCAGCGGTATCAACAAACCAGCCGCGGCGTCGTTGCATTTCGGATGCATCGGACGCTTGACGTGCACGGTGCGTTCAGGAGCCGGCATGAGGACATCGTCATGCAGGGTATTTACCAAGACGGCGCGACGGTGAAGGTGCACGTCAATAGTTATACGATCGATGGGCACACCGCCGGCGCATCGGACGTGTCGTCGCTGGAGGAATCGTGGGACCACCCCAAGCCAAGCGACGTTTTTGCCGCGCCCTTCGATCCGAGTCATCTCGATGCGTACGAATATCAGCAGACCGGTCCGTCGACGATTAACTTTACGTCAAACGTCCACGATGCCGGTCACGGCAAAGGCAGCTTCACATACAACGGACAGAACGACGTCGTTTCGTTAACCTACCAGCCCAACGTGCTGCCGCCGCATGCGAGCTCCGGCCGGATCTCCGAGCTTCGTTCCGAGGTGTTGCCCGGCTATTGGGCCATCACCCAAGAGTCGCAGCAGTATAAAGGAAACTACGGTCCGTTCCCGGCGGCGGGAACGCTGCAGGTGACGTTTTCGAATTTCCGGCGCTTTCCCGATCTTCAGAGTGCGCTGCGCATCCTAAACTCTTAGGCCACCTTTGCGCGGCGCGTCCCTAATCGTGATGCCTTCCTTCCGTACGGCGTTCGGCATGCGGCACTCAACTATCCCGGCCTTAACTCGACGATAATGTTCGAATCGGTGGACGAGTTCTATCGTCGATTCTACTTCCGTCCGCGCAAGATGTTCTCGCCGCTTGGCGGGATAATCGGCGACCGTCAGGTGAAGAAGCGCCTCAAACCCCACCCTGCAAAGGAGATCTGACATGGCTTCACGTTGGTCTCTCATTCTCGCGTTGGTCTTTTCCGCGACCGCAATCACTGCATGCGGAGGCGAAGGCTCGCGAACCCCGCCGCTTGCGAGCGGCGCGGTCGGTTCGGCGGGCTTTGCCGACGACTCGAGCCCGATCGAACCGGGCAGCGCGCTCTTCCCCGATCACATCATCGTCATCGTCATGGAGAACCATAGCTTAGACGACATCGTCGGCGCGACGAACGTCAACGGCCACCATCTTTTCGCGCCGTTTCTCACGCAAGCGGCACAGACGGATCGTCTCGCAACGATGGCGTTCGGCGTTGCGCACCCAAGTCTACCAAACTATTTGTCGATGATTTCGGGCGACTTCTTCGGCGTGCACGACGACAACGGCAGTTGTTATGCACCGGGCCACCCGCGAGGCTGCCACAGCTTTACAAGTAAAAATCTGGTGGATTCGCTCGAGGCCGCGGGACTAACCTGGGCTTCATATAATCAGTCGATGCCGCGGCCGGGATATCTCGCGCAAGAATACCCGCACAACGGCGACGGACTCTATCGTCAGAAGCACAATCCGTTCGTTTACTTCAAAGACATAGCAACCAGTCCTAAACGGCTAACGAACGTCGAGACGTTCGTCGATCTCGAGAAGGCGCTCAGCGTCGGCAGGCTCCCGAACTTCTCGTACATCGTTCCGGACGAGTGCCACGACATGCATGGCTCCTCTCCATATTGCCCTGGTCCGACGAACCGCTTGATCGCCGAGGGCGACACCACCGCGCAGAAGCTCGTTCAAGAGATCATCGGCTCTGGGGCGTTCACGGAGAAATCCTTGCTCTTCATCACGTGGGACGAGGGCGACAATAACTTGGGTTGCTGCGACGCTCCCCCGCTTCAATCGGGCGGGCACATTCCCTTGATTCTGATTACGAGCATTCCAGGTGCGGTGAGATCGGCGCGGCTTTACAATCACTACTCGCTGCTGGCGACGATCGAGGACGTTTGGAAGTTGCCGAAACTTGGTTACACATCGGATACTAAGAAAGTCAAGCCGATGCTGGATTTGCTGCCATCGCAGTAGCCAAGACGCCCTTGGTCGGCAACTGTGCGCCGGTGCCGAGCAGCAACTCCGGCAGCGGCGCGCCGCAGATTGACCGAACGTACGTTCGCATGATAGAGTCAGTGTTGTGGAGATAAGGAGCGCGCGGTGAGCTGGCTGTCGCGCCTGCGCTCCTCACTCGGACGCGCCCGCGAGAGCTTCGCCGCCGTCACGCGGCTCGGCCGCCCCGAGCGGCCGCTGACTCCCGAGTTCTGGGACGAGCTCGAGGAAACGCTGATCCTCGCCGACTTCGGCGTTCCTGCTACCCAGAAGATCGTTACCGGCTTGCAGACCGTCGCCCGGCAAGAAGAGTGGAAGACGGCCGATCGGCCCGTGGCGCGCTTTCGTAAAGACGTCGAGCGGTTTCTGACACTTCCCGGCGAGGCGCTACGGCTCGATCAAAAGCCGGCGGTCATGCTGATTGTCGGCGTTAACGGCAGCGGTAAGACGACGACGATCGGCAAGTTGGCGACTCGCTTGCAGCGCGAAGGAAAGCGCGTCTTGCTCGTCGCTGCCGACACGTTTCGCGCCGCGGCTGCCGAGCAGCTCGCTGTCTGGGCCGAGCGTAGCGGCAGCTCGATCGTTCGGGGAGCCGAGGGCGCGGATCCAGCCTCGGTCGTCTTCGACGGCCTGCGTGCGGCGAAGGCGCGCGGCGCCGACGTCGTGCTCGTCGATACGGCCGGCCGGCTGCAAACCAAGACGAACCTAATGGAAGAGCTCAAGAAGATTCGGCGTGTGATCGAGCGCGAGCTCAACGAGCCGCCGGCCGAAACGTTGCTCGTCGTCGACGGCACGAATGGGCAGAACGCAATCTCTCAAGCAAAACTCTTCCATGCCACCACCGAGCTCACCGGAATCGTGATTACGAAGCTTGACTCGACCGCAAAAGGCGGCGTGCTCGTCGCAATTGTCGACGAGCTGGAGGTGCCGATCAAGTTCGCCGGTCTGGGGGAGGGCGCCGACGATCTGCGCCCCTTTGTTCCCGCGCAGTTCATCGACGCGCTTTTTGAGAACGGCCAGAGTGCCACCCACTTGGCACCCGGGCATGAGAGCGTGATATAAGGCAAACGGGGTCCCGCGCCGGCGCGCTGGGCGTAGTCCAGCGCGTAAGTAAAGAAAGGAATCAGATGGCAGCAGAAGACGAACGGCAACTCGCCCTCACCAACGCGCTCGCTCAGATCGAGCGACAGTTCGGAAAAGGCTCGATCATGCGTATGGGTGACTTCCAGGAACGCATGGCCTTCGAGATCGTACCGACCGGCTCGATCGCGCTCGATTTGGCCCTGGGCGTCGGCGGGTTACCGCGCGGGCGGATCGTCGAGATCTACGGTCCCGAAGCGAGCGGCAAAACGACGCTCGCCCTCCACGCGATAGCCGAGGCACAGAAAACCGGTGGAACCGCCGCGTTCATCGACGTGGAACATGCGCTCGATCCCAACTACGCCGCAGCGCTCGGCGTCGATCTCGACAACCTGCTCGTTTCGCAGCCGGACACCGGCGAACAGGCGTTGGAAATCGCCGAGATGCTCACGCGCAGCAACGCCGTTGACGTGGTCGTCGTCGATTCGGTCGCCGCGCTCGTGACCCGCGCCGAGTTGGAGGGCGATATGGGCGACGCGCACGTCGGTTTGCAGGCACGTTTGATGTCGCAGGCCTTGCGCAAACTCACCGCCGCGATTTCACGCAGCAAGACGGTTATGATCTTCATCAACCAATTACGCGAGAAGGTCGGCGTGATGTTCGGCAATCCGGAGACCACGTCGGGAGGCCGCGCGTTGAAGTTTTACGCGTCGGTGCGGCTCGATGTCCGGAAGCTTGAAGCGATCAAGGTCGGCCAAGACGTGGTCGGCACGCGCACCCGCGTTAAAGTGGTAAAGAACAAGGTCGCGCCGCCGTTCCGTCAAGCCGAGTTCGACATCACCTACGGCCACGGCATCTCGAAGATGGGTTCGATTCTCGACGTCGCCCTCGATCAAAACATCGTCGGAAAGAGCGGATCGTGGTACACGTATGGCGAGCAGCGGATCGGCCAAGGGCGCGAGAACGCGAAGGCGTTCCTCGAAGAGCACACCGAGCTTGCAACCGAGATCGAAGCCAAGATTCGCGAGGCGCTCGGCAAGACAGCCTCAAGCAACGGCAAAGCCGCCGCCGTCGCCGATTGACGGCATATAGTGCCGCGCTGGCCTTTCTGGCGCGGCAGCGGTGCACGGAGGCGCGGCTCTGGGAGCATCTCGAGCGCAAAGGTTTCGACGATGAAGCCGCGCGGGCGGCGATCGAACGTTGCAAGCGCGAGCGCTTTCTCGACGACCGTCTCTATGCAAAGCTCTACGTCGAAGGAAAGCAAAAGCCGGTCGGCAACGAACGGCTGGTCGGCGAGTTGATCCGCAAGGGCATCGAAGGCGATGCCGCCGCGGAGGCGGTCGCGTCGCTTGAAGAAGACGAAGGCTCGCGTTGTGCTGCGGCCTTCGAGCGCCTGACGAACAAGCACTCGGCGATCAGCTATCCATCTGCCGGCCGCCGCTTGGAGCGGCTTGGATTCCCTGCCGCGACGATCTATCGCATTTTGCGGGATCACGCTTCGCGCTTTGGTCCGCTCGCCGGACTCAGCGTAGACTGAGAGCCGCCCCACCTTTCCACGTCCCATTTGCAGCTCAACCGGGGCACTTGTCCCGCCATGTCGACGCAGACCGTCGTCGTTGCGGAAGACGATTCGGCGATTCGCGAGTTACTTGCGCATCATCTCGAACGCGAAGGCCTAGCGGTGGAGGGCGTCGGCGACGGCCATGCCGCGTTGCGGCGAGCGCGCGGCGCAGCCGATCTGCTGGTGCTCGACATTGGATTACCGGGAGTGGGAGGCTACGACGTCATGCGGACGCTTCGCCGCGAGGAGCGCAACCTGCCAATCGTTGTGCTGACCGCGCGCAGCGATGAGATCGACCGCGTCCTCGGCTTTGAGCTCGGGGCCGACGATTACATCAGCAAGCCGTTTTCTGTTCGCGAGGTCGTGGCTCGAATAAAGTCGATCCTTCGGCGCAGCGGCCGCGCGGTTCCGCAGCCAGGCCCGGTCCTGAACTTTGGGCGGCTCGAGATCGACGCACGGGCGCGCGAGGCGCGCGTCGACGGGATCGACGTGAAGCTCAAACCACGCGAGTTCGCCTTGCTGATGGAACTGGCCGGCAATGCCGGCATCGCGCTTTCGCGCGACTGGCTTCTCCAGCGGGTCTGGGGTTTCGATTTCGGCGGTGACGAACGCACGATTGACGTGCACGTCCATCGCCTGCGCGCCAAAATTGAGGAGCCGTGGCAGCTTCCGCCGCTGTTGCGGACCGTGCATGGATTCGGCTACAAGTTCGTACGTGGTTGAGACGTTTGGCCGGCGGGTGTCGCCGTCCGTGGTTGCGACGCTCGGGCACGAGCTTCGTACGCCGCTGACGTCGATCAGCGGCTACGTCGAAACGCTGCTAGAGGGCGAGTTCGACCCCGCGACCGCGCGTCGCTTTCTGCAAACCGTTCGGCGCGAGGCGCTCCGCCTCGGCCGGCTGGTCGACGGGATGCTCGAGTTCTCGATGCTCGACGTCTCGACGGAGCAGCGTTGCGATGCCTGCAACGTGGTCGAGCAAATTCGCGCGACGATCGAAATGCTCTCTCCGATGGCGGAGGCGCGCTGCGTGACGATCCGGACGCGCCTTCCCGAAGCGGCGCTCGCGCGGGTCGACGGCGATGCCTGCGTTCACGCCCTGGCAAACCTTGTCGAGAACGCGGTCAAGTACGGCAGCGAACGCGGGATGGTCGCCATTTCGTGCCTTCGCGAAGAGCGCTACGTCGCGATAGCGGTAGAGGACGATGGTTGCGGCGTCGCTCCCGAATCGCGAGAAACGATCTTTATGATGGGCGTGCGCGGCGATGTCGCGGGCCGCCCGGGACGCGGAATTGGGCTCGCGGTCGTTAAAGCGGTCGCCGAGCGCGCCGGCGGCGACGTCCGGGTCGAGCCTTCGTCGCTTGGCGGCGCTCGCTTCGTTCTGCGATTTCCCGAAGCCGACGTCTCCGACATGCCCATGCGGTGAGTCCTGCGGCTGCGTCGAAGGATTTTTTATGGATGCGCTAACCGACCATGCGCGCAAGAATCTCGAGCACTGGGACCGTCAAAGCGACGACTATGAGGCGCGGCACTCGAAGCAGCTAACGGCTAATCCGATGGCCTGGGGCTGTTGGTCGATTCCAGAGTCGCAGCTCAACGTGCTCGGGGATGTCAGCGGAAAGGATGTACTCGAGCTGGGTTGCGGTGCCGCGCGTTGGAGTATCGCGCTCGCCGAGCGCGGGACACGCGTTGTGGGGCTCGACGTCTCAGAACGCCAGCTCGAGCACGCCCGACGCAACATGCGCCATGCCGGGGTCGAATTTCCGCTGCTTCACGCCAGCGCCGAAGCCGTCCCGTTAACGGACGGTTCGTTTGACGTCGTCTTTTGCGACCACGGCGCAATGACGTACTGTGACCCCGGCCGCACGGTGCCCGAAGCGGCGCGCTTACTGCGGCCCGGCGGGCTCCTCGCTTTTTCCGCGGCAACGCCGATCCTGAATATTTGCTGGAATGAGTCTGAAGACCGCGTCGATGACCGCCTGCATGCGAACTACTTCGACCAGCGGCGCTTTGAGGACGCCTCAAGCGTCAACTTCTCGTTGCCGTATGGGCAATGGATTGCGCTATTTTGCGACAACGGATTTGTCATTGCGGATTTAATCGAGCTGCGCCCGCCAAAGGATGCTCAGACGAGCTATACTGATTACGCGCCGCTTGCATGGGCGAGAGCGTGGCCGGCCGAGCAGATCTGGCGCGTAAAGAAGTTGAAGGAGCGTCCGGAGGGTAACACTCCAAACCCGTCGTAGATAACAGTCCGTGGCTATGTCCCGGGTTCCGTTCGCGCATGCGAGTGAAGCTGAGTTGGCGCGCCTGTTCGATTTTTATCGAATACCCTGGGAGTACGAACCCCGCAGCTTCCCGATCGCGTGGAACGAAACGGGGCGCCCGGTCGAGTTTTTTACGCCGGATTTTTACCTTCCCGAATACGACCTCTACATCGAGGTCACGGTCGCCAAGCCGGTTCGCAACAGCCGCAAGAACCGCAAGCTTCGATTGATGCGCTCGCACCATCCACGCGTCAACGTGAAGCTCTTCACCCGTCGCGACGTCGAGCGCGTCTTCTCCCGCCTCAAGCGGGCCTCGTGATCGGCGACCCGCTCTTCGATTCGGAGTCGATTGCGGGCCGCGTGGCCGCCATCGGGGCGGCGATCTCCGAGGATTATGCGGGTAAAACGCCCCTCATGATCGGACTGTTGACGGCAGCCGCGACCTTCCTTGCCGACCTGGCGAGAGCGGTGACCATCCCTTGCCACCTGGATTTCATCGCGGTCAACAAGTATGGCGACGGTGACGGCATCGTCCTGGAGAAGGACGTGGCGATCCCGATCGACGGCCGCCACGTCATCCTGGTGGACGATACGGTCGACACCGGCCTGACGCTGCAGTACGTGGTCAAGACCCTGCTCGAGCGTGGGCCTGCCTCACTTGCCGTCTGCACGTTGCTCGACCGCCCACACAGGAGAATCGCAGACGTTGAAATCAAGTACAGGGCCTTCGAGGTCCCCGATGTCTTCGTCGTGGGGTATGGGCTCGATTATCTAGGGCGCTATCGGGAGTTGCCTGCTTTGTATGCACACGGAACCTGGCCCGCATGACGGGTCGATACCTGGTCAGTGCCGCTTTGATCGCGGCGCTCCTGGCGTTTGCGCCGGCGTTGAAGCCGCTCGCGGCCTCCGCGCTCGAGTTGCGCTCGATCGAACAGGCAGCGGCCGATTATCGGAGCCCCAACGGGCATCTCGAAGAGATGTTCCGCGCCGCCTTGCTCGATACGAGCCGGCTGGCTCAATACGCGCCCGACGGGACGGCGTATATCATCACCGGAGACATTCCGGCCGAGTGGCTCCGCGACGCTAGCGCGCAAGCGCGCCCCTACCTTTTCTTTGCGAAGGACGATCCCGACGTGCGCGCCCTCCTGCGCGGGATCATCGCTCGCATGGTGAAGTATCTGCAGGTCGACCCCTATGCGAACGCCTACACGCTCGACTATCGCGTCTGGGAGCAGAAGTTCGAACTCGACTCGCTCGCCTACCCGACCACTCTGGCCTGGGCCTACTGGAAGAAGACGGGCGACGCATCGATCTTTACCGGCAACTTCTCATCGATGCTCGACGGTGTGCTCGCCACGATGGAGCGCGAGCAGAACCACCCGCGCGACTCGCGTTACACGCACAAGGAGCTGCCCAACAACGGGACAGGCAATCCGGTCGGCTACACCGGCATGATCTGGACCGGCTTCCGGCCCTCGGACGACGCCTGCGAGTACAATTTCTTGATTCCGTCGGAGATGTTTGCGGTCGTCGCCCTCGGCGACGTGGCCGATATCGAGCTCAACGTCTACCACAACGTCGTCAAGGCCCGCGAAGCCAAGGCGTTACGCGACGAGGTGCAGCGCGGAATCCAGACTTACGGTCTCGTGCTGGTACCCAAGTACGGCTATATCTACGCTTACGAAGTTGACGGTCTCGGTCACGCGATTCTCACCGACGATGCGAATATCCCGAGCCTGCTCGCTGCGCCGTATTTCGGATACACGGCCGCGAACGATCGCTACTACGAGAATACCCGCCGGTTCTTGCTCTCGCAGGACAACCCGTCGTTTTATCAGGGCCACGTCGCGCGTGGCATCGGCAGCTATCACACGCCCGAACATTTTGTCTGGCCGCTCGCGCTCATTATCGAAGGAATGACCGCCACGACCGGATCCGAGAAGCAAGACGTGCTCGGCCAGCTGCTCGCGAGCGATCCGGGCGACCATCTGCTCCACGAATCCTTCAATCCCGACAATCCTTCGCAGTTTACGCGCCGAAGCTTCGGCTGGCCGAATGCATTGTTCTCCGAGTTCGTCATGACGCAGTTCGAAGGCGTCGCCGAGATTCCAATGGGGGATACGGCCGACCTCGAGTTCAATACCGAGTAGGAGGCTACCAACGATGCGTAACGGCGTAACGGTGCTCGCGCTGGGCGCCGCGCTGGCGACGCTCTCGCTCGCATGCGGATGTGCCCTGCGCAACTCGGGCGTTCGGCGCGGTCGACGGAGAGAACTTCGTTCCTTGACCCGTGACCGCTGATCTAATCCTCGGGCTGCAGTGGGGTGACGAAGGCAAGGGCCGGATCGTCGACCTCTTTGCAGCCGACTATGACGTCGTGGCGCGATTTGGCGGCGGAGACAACGCCGGCCACTCGATCGTGGTCGGCGAGCGAGAGCTGGCCCTTCGGATCGTTCCGTCGGGCGTCATGCATCCAAACGTCGAGCTGTTCGTCGGCGGCGGGACGGTCGTCAATCCGCAAACGCTCGTCGAAGAACTCGATGCGCTGGCTGCAATCGGCGTCGATACGTCGCGCGTGAAGATCTCCGATCGCGCGCACGTCGTCTTTGCGCATCACATCGAGCGGGATAAGGCCGGCGAAGCCGCCCGCGCGAGCGCGCTCGGAACGACCGGGCGCGGGATTGGACCGGCTTACGTCGATCGAGTGGCGCGCACGGGCATTCCTTTCGGAGACCTGCTGCAGTCCGCGGCTAGCGATGCGATGACACGCGACGCGCAACGATTGGCGGCCCACGTCGTCGACGGCGTAGCTTACATTCACGAACGGTTTGCACGAGGCAAACGCGTGCTGCTGGAGGGCGCACAGGGGTCGCTGCTCGACGTCGGGTACGGCACGTATCCGTACGTAACGAGCTCGCATACGATCGCAGGCGGCGCGTGCACGGGCCTCGGCATCGGTCCGGGAGCGATCGGGCGCGTGATCGGCGTCCTTAAGGCGTATTGCACGCGCGTCGGTGCCGGCCCGCTGCCGTCGGAACTGCACGACGAACGCGGCGAGCGGCTACGCCGTCAAGGCGGCGAGTTCGGCACCGTCACGGGCAGGCCGCGCCGCTGTGGCTGGCTCGACGCCGTCGCCGCGCGTTACGCGGTCGCCCTTAACGGCTTGACGAGCGCGGTCATTACGAAGCTCGACGTCCTGAGCGGTTTCGAACGCGTCGGAATCGTTACGGCATATCGACGCAACGGCAAGCCGGCAACCTTTGCGGATGCCGGCAGGGCCGGGTTGGAGGTCGAGATCGAGGAACTTCCCGGCTGGAGCGAACCGATCCAGGCCTGCCGTCGCATAGGCGATCTCCCGAAGGGCGCGCGTTCTTACGTCGAGCGCGTTCGCGCGCTGCTGGGAGTTCCGATCGAGCTCGTTTCGGTCGGCCGAGAACGCAGCCAGCTGGCTCGCTGAGCCGCGCCCGCGGGAGTTCCCTTTGGTATGCCGGTCAGGTTCGATTTTCGCCTCTGGCCGCTGCTCGACCACCGCAAGCGAGTCGAAGAAGAGAAGCAGCGCGCGTTTGCCGCGTGCCGGCGCGCGGTCGACGAGTGCCGGCGTGAGATCGAGCGGCTTGGCGGCCAACGCCGCAGCGCGATGGAGCAGCTCGCCCATTCCGCGCGAGCGCAATCCGCGGCGGAACTGCGGTTGCGCGATGCGCACCTTCGTCGAGTCGAGCTCGCGATAAACGACGAGCGGCTTCGACGGAGCGAGCTTAAGGTCGCCTACGAGCGTGCGCGTGACGAGCTGATCGCTGCCGGCCGGGAGCGGCGCGTCGTCGAAAAGCTCAAAGAACGGCGCCTTCGCGCCTTTGAGGCCGAAGCCACACGCTACGAAGAACGCGAGCTCGACGAGGCCAACGCTCGTCGCCGCGAGAAGTGCCGCGTGTGATCGCGCTCACGCGCCCCAACGGTCAGCGGGTCATGCTGAACTGCGACCTCATCGAGTCGGTCGAAAATGACGGCCCTTCGACCGAGCTCGAGACAGGCGAGAGTATCGTTACGCTGACGACTGGGAACGTCGTCGTCGTGCGCGAGCCGCTTGAGGAGATCGAGCGGAGAGTCGTCACCTTCAAGCGCAAGATCTACGCCGCCCAAGAACACGCCGAGTAGGTCGTCGTGCCGCCAAGTTTCTGGCCTCTCTACCTCGAGAAACTCGCGATCGTGGCGCTCGTCCTCGCCGCACTCTACCTGGCGGCGCGACGGCTGCGTCGAACGCGACTCTTCGCGCCCTCCGGCCGGCTGGTGAACGTGCTGGAGTCGACGATGCTTTCTCAGCACGTCGCGTTGCACGTCGTGAGCGTCGGCTCGCGCTGCTTTCTGATCGGAAGCGCGGCCGGCGGCGTCACGCGCCTAGCCGAACTCGCGGCGCCCTTCGACGGAGTTTACCCCGAGCGAAGACGAGGGGCTCAGGATGACAACGCTAGTGGCTAAAAGCTAGACGTTGAAGTAGCGGAACTGGGCGACTTTGTTGCCGGCCGTTTCGACGAAATAGATCTGGCTATCGAGTCCTAACGTCAGCGCGGTCGGTTCGGAGTGCGGGGTCGGCACCGGATAGAACACGACGCGGTGCCCGCGCGTGAAGAATTGGCCGATCCTGTTCTTGGCTGTGTCGGTAAAGTAGAAGTTTCCGTCGACACCCTGGGTGAGGGCGTCGGGCGTCATTGCTCCGGCGAGCGGGTACTCTGCCAACAAGACTCCACTGGTCGACATTTCTCCGAGCATTTGTCGCCTTTGCTCGGTGAACCAGAGGGCGTTATTGTTACCTGGGGTGATTCCGATCGGATAGGAACCCTTCGCCAGTTTGTATTCGTTCAGCGGGCTGCCGCTGATCGGAAGGCGCCCAATACTGTCGGTGCCCGGCTCGGTGAAATAGAGTGCGCCGTCCGAACCGTTGGTGATGCTGAACGGTTGGGCGTTTCCGGTTAAGTGGTATTGGGTGAACCTAACGTGCGGCTTCACTCTGAGCTGTTCCACGCGCCAGATCGAGTTTGTTCCCGGATCGGTCAACCACATGTTTCCATCGGAGCCGAGCGCGATTCCAACCGGCTTCGCGGCGGGATCGGGCAGCGTGTATTCGATGTATGGCGGCCCGGAGATCGTAATCTGCGCGACGCCGTGGCGGTTGGCTTCGGTGAACCATAGGTTGAGACTTGGGCCTGGACCGGAAGCGATTCCGGTCGGGCCGGCATCGCGTGACGGCGTTACGTTCTCGCTGATTTTGCCGCCGCCACCGAGCCGTCCGATCTTGCTGGGCCGGTTTTCGGTGATCCAGAGAAATCCATCGGATCCCAAGGCGATGCCGAGCGGCATGCTCGAAGCGCTTGGTATCGGAAACTGGGCCGTGACTCCGGGCGTCGGCGTCGGACCGGGGGTTGGCGTGCCGCTCGTAACGACCGAGTACGTGCTGCCGCAGGCAGCCAAGAAGGCGGCGCCAAGTAATGCAAGCGCAACGCGGATCGTCGCCAACAAATGCTTCTCCTTGGGATCGTTGGGGATTGAATCAGCCTCCCTTATTGGCAGACGGTTTCGGCTTTCCCCCAGCGCAGGTGGCCGCCGCACCTTGGAGGCCCGGCTTTTAATCCTAAATAATTAGTTGACAAGCCCGCAAGGGCGGAGTATTATGCAACTAAATCTTTAGTAGAACCGTAGGAGGCACCCATGATTCGCAACCTCGACCCGACGACCTCGGACCTCGCTCTCACCGCGCGGACGCGCGTCAGGATCCCCGAAAACTTCGCTCCAGCGCGGGTCTTTCCGGGCTGGGGTCCGGGTCTGGGGCGCTAAGAATGGCTCGCCGGCGTTCCAACACCCTTACTGAAGCCGAGCTTCGGCTGATGGAGGTGCTGTGGCAGCTTCGGGAAGCGACGGTCGCCGACGTAACGTCCGCGCTGCCGCCCCCGCCGCTTGCTTACAACAGCGTTCTGACGACGATGCGGATTCTCGAGCGAAAGGGCTACGTGGCTCACGTGGAGGCCGGACGCGCCTTCATCTACCGGCCGCTCGTCGCACGCGAGGAAGCAGCCGGCCACGCCGTCGGCCACGTGCTTTCAAAATTCTTTGACAACAGTGCGGGCACGCTTGCGCTACGCTTGATCGAGACCGAACGTCCTTCAAACGATGAGCTCCAGCGCCTGAAGGCGCTGATCGAACAATACGAGGAACCCGCGAAGTGAGTGAGTTGTACCAAGGGTTCATAACCTTCGCAAGCGCCCTTGCTGCGATCGCTATCAACGCGCTCTGGCAGGACGCGCTCCTGGTCCTCTGCGTCTGGCTGTTGCTGCGCGCGTGGCCGAAGCTCAATGCAGCAACGCGCTACACCGTTTGGAGCGCGACGCTCGCGGCCGCGATCATCGTACCGGTCGCAACGACGCTCGCCTTCTTTACGCCGTCGCAGCCGATTGCGACGACGCACGTTGCCGCGACCGCGCAGCACACGCCCCGGCGCAGCGCTTTCGCGCACGTCACCTCCGCGCCGGCGCGAGCGTTTCGGGGCGCGGCAACGCCCGCGTCGTCGGACCAGTCCCCCCGCTTGCCCGCACGGCTGCACGTCACCGTACCGGTACCGGCAGCTTTGGGAATCTTTGCGGTCTGGCTGGTTCTTGCCGGCTACGCGCTAGTACGGCTCGCAATCGGCCTGCGGCGACTCGAACAACTCAAACGCGACGCGCTCCCGCTTCCGATCGAGTACCGCGATGCGATGCCTCAATGGTTGCGCGCGAACAAGGGCGGCCGTGACGTGCGGCTTTGCGTCAGCGAGGATACCGACGTGCCGGTTGCCGTGGGGCTCTTCGATGCGATGATCTTGATACCGCACTCACTGCTCGACCGGCTCTCCGAACCGGAAGTCGATCAGATCTGCTTGCACGAGCTCGCACACCTGCGCCGCGCCGACGACTGGACGAACGGTCTTCAGCGTCTCATCAACGCATTGCTCGGATGGAATCCCGCAGCACAATTCGTCGGGCAACAGCTCGACCTCGAACGCGAGGTCGCATGCGACGACTGGGTCCTGTCGTTCGTCGGTCGAGTTCGGCCTTACGCGCTCTGCCTTACGAAAATGGCGGAGAGTGCGTCGTGGCCACGCCATGCGATCCCGGCGCCAGGGGTCTTCGCCACTCGCAAGCATATTTCGCTGCGCATCGAGCGTCTGCTGGGCGCTGGCAGAAACATCGCGACGAACCTCGCGATTGGGCCGGCCGCCGCGGCAGTCGCCGTG
>JBAUMX010000031.1:0-1852 GCA_049578945.1 Candidatus Cybelea sp.
TGGAACAGCGCGCCCGCCGCCGCCCTGACGTGATCGCGCTCGACCGTCGGCGGTAGCCGTTCGGCGGCCTTGGCGGCCCGTTCGAGGTGAGCGCTCGCGCTGACCAGATCGCTGCCCGCGTTCCACGCGACGTACGCCGACGCCATCTGCAGATTGACCTCGCCAATCGGCGCCAATTCGTCGCCCATGTCGCGCGCGTGCTGCAGCGCTCGCGCAAAGAGGCGTCGCGCGCGTTCGTTGTCCCCGATATCGCTTGCGATTTCTACGCCGTAGCACCAGGCGCGCACGCCGTCATGTGGATCGGTCGCCTCGCTCGCGATTCGCTCGAGAAGCTCGAACGCTGCGCCGAACGCCCCGACTAGGCGAAAGTTCGCGACGCGATCGAGCTCGAGCTCGAAGCGACTCGGCAGCGTCCGCAAAGGCCGATGCGATTCGCGCAGGTTTGCGTCCAGATTCGCCAGCAGTCGCTCGAACGCGCGCCGCCGCTCGCGATAGAACTCGCGTGGCGATATGCCGAGATCGGCGGCAACCGCGGCGTGCTTCTCTCCGCGCAAATCGCAGCGCGTGACGATAGCGCGTTGCCGGGCAAAGTGGACGTTGCGGGCGTTGAGGTCCGTATCGAGGGTCGCCACCGCCGAGAGTACGGCAGCGCGGATTCGCAGCAGCGCGAGGTTGCGGTCCGTGCCGACGTTCCCGGCCTGCTGACGGTCGAACGCGGCCCGCACCAGCGGGCTGCGGCGCACCGATTCCGGATCGTCGAGCCGACGCAGGAGGGACGCCAGCTCGGCGAACTGCGTCGGCCGTTTAATAGGGGCTATCCGGACTCGTCGCGACTCCAAACGCTCCGGCGAGGCCGCTGGAGAAGCTTCGAATCGGCGTACCGGAGGGATAGGCGACCTCCTCCACCGACGGTCCGAACGGATCGCTCACGAAGAGGCGCTTGTCCTTTTTGTTGAGCGCGATCTGGTAGGCCAGGCTAAAACCCTTGATCTGCTGCGACGGCGAGGTCGCTCCCGGTGGAAAGACGTCGACGGCCGGGAGGCTCTGATCGTCGAGCAGCAGATCCCCCTTTTTGTCGAACGCCAGACCGCCCGGATTGTCAAACTTGATGTGAATGCCGAGATTCTTCCCTTTCGTCGAGCCGGGGGCGAACTTGAGCACTTCGATGTCGCCTTTGGTGGGATCGGAATACGCGACGTAGAGTTTGTTGTGAGTGTCGAGCGCGACGCCGGCGGGAAACGATGCGAACGGAATCGTCGTCGTCGGCGTCGTGCTGCCATTGGCGTATTCGTAGAGGTTGCTGTGCGAGCCGTCGCCGAAATCCGAAACGTATACGGTTCCGTCGCGTCCTGCGACGACATACTTCGGACCGATGGTGCCGGTCAGCGTCTTCGAGTGCGTCGTCTGTCCTTTCGGATATTCCGTCACCGTACCGGCGCCGAAGTTGCAGACGTACAACGTCCCGCTCGGATCGACATAGAGACCGTCGGGGCCGGCGATCGCGTCGGTGATCTGCCCGGTCGGCGCGCCAGAGCTCTGAGAGAATATCGCGACGCGCTGATTGGGCTGGTCGGCGACGTACAGCTGTCCGCCGTGCGTCGCTAACGGCGAGAGCCAGCCGGGACGCGCAGATAACGGCGCCGAACCCGCAAGCGGAAGAGCGTGGGCTCCTCCCGAGCATCCCGCCGCTATCGCGAGTCCAGCGGCGAGCGTGAGGGCGCTCAAAAGACGATGTGCGTGCATTTTTCAAAACCTTTCTCGTGACAGAGCGAAGAGCCCTTAGTTTGAAAGTCGGAATGATGCCGCCTTGCGCCTCGCATGACCAAAACATGACGTACGGAAACGGGCAGGC
>JBAUMX010000032.1:0-4196 GCA_049578945.1 Candidatus Cybelea sp.
GTCCAGCGCTTCGCGCACGGCGGCGGCGTCGCAAATGTTTCCCCGCAGGAAGCGATAGCGCGAATCTCCTTACACGTCGCGCAGGTTCGCCGGGTTACCCGCATAGGTCATCGCGTCGAGATTGACGATCTCGAGCCGTGGGCGTTCGCGCAAGGCAAGCCGGATGAAATGAGAGCCGATGAAGCCCAATCCGCCCGTGACAAGCCAGCGCATTCCGCGCTCTACGAAGAGGGTTTGGGCGCGACCTCCCCGGGCGGATCGTCCACGAGCGCGCGTAGCTGGGTGCGCGAGGTTAAATCGAAGCGATCGAAGATCGCCGCGATATGCGTCTCGACGGTACGTTCTCCTATAAATAGCTGGGTGGCGATCGCGCGATTGCTCATGCCTTGGGCCGCAAGCTGCGCGATTTCCGCTTCTCGTGGAGTGAGCCGGTCGGTACCGGCGCGATGGCGGCCGCGCCGGCGCCTGGCTTCCAGATCGCGCGCGTGGCGGAGGAAGCCATGCTGCCGGTAGAGGGTGAGCGCCTCGGCGTAGCGGCCGGCAAGCTCCATCGCCTGCGCCTGTTCCCAGGGCCATCCAATCCGCTCGAACCGCGCGGCGGCATCGAGGGCGAGCGTTTTTGCGGAGGCGTCTCGCCTGCGGCGCGCGACGCGCGCGTCGAATAACGCTAGGTGTGCCTGCGCGGCGACGTGTCCTGGGTCGGTCGCGGCGCGCGCGAGCAGATTCCGAGCCTGGTCTCGCTCTTTAGCGTTGTCGGTCTCGGCCAACCCATCCAACAACCAGAAGGAAAAATCCACCGTGTGCAGCGTTCCGAGAGCGCGCGAGCGCAACGCAGCGCCCTCGTCTCGGCGCCCAACGGCATCGTAAAAGGCCGCGACGCAACCCGCCAGCAAACCAATCCGCTGCGTCTCGCCGGAAGCGAAGGCGAGCTCCAACGCGTGCGGCGTCGCAAACTGCACCGCCTCGTCGTCGTCGCCGCGATAATACGCCAATCGCAGACCGAGCGCGGTTCTCGATGTCTGCGTCATCGCGATACCGGAAGGCAGTTGCGCGTCTTGCTGCTGCCGATCGTGCGCCGCGGCCAAGTCGCCGGCGAGTAGCGATGCGAACGCCAGTCCTTGGATCGTCGAGGCTCCGACCTTGCCGAACTCCTCGCTTCGGACGCAGCGCGCGGCTTCGAGATGCGCGGCCTGCGCGCGATCCATCCAGCCGGTTGCCATCGCGCGGCTGGCGTAGTTGTTGAGCGTCCACGCGAGTTGTTCGGGATCGTCGAGCCCGCGGGCGACGCAAACCGCGCGCTCGTAGTCGTCAAACGCCTCTAAGAGCCGGCCCGAGGTCGCTGCGATCAGCGCGTGCACCATGAAAGCGTTACGCCGCTCGGTCGGGGGGTGCTCTCCCGGGGTGGCTTCCGCCGACGCGAGATACGCGGCCGACGCCTCGTTTCTGCTCTGCAACGCCTCAAAATGCGCGAGCGTTACATATGCGTCGTAGGCGATCGGGCCTTGCTCGCCGCTCAGGCGCAAGGCGCGCTGCGCCGAAGCGTCCGCGGCCGCCGGCTTTCCGCTTTCGTAAATTCGGCGCGCCAGTTTAATCGCGCGTGAGGCTGCCTGCGACGTGTGACCAGCCGCTTCGTACGCATTGACCGCTCGTTCTGCATACGCGCAGGCCTCGTCAACCTCGCCGCTGATCGAGAGCGCGCGCGATAGCTTGTCACAGAGCGACGGATACCGGTCGTCGCCGCCGCTGGCCGAGTCGATCGCGCCCCGGTAGGAGGCTTGCGCGTCGCGATGGGCGTTGCGGCCCATCGCATCGTCACCTGCGCGTTCGTACGCCTCGCTCGCGAGCTCGCGATTGCCGGCCGCGCTCCAGTGATAAGCGAGGTCAAGCGGGTCGGCCCCGGTCGCTGCCGCCAAGCTTTTTGCGACTTCGCGATGAATCGTTTGGGTTTGAAGTGTGAGCAGTTCGCGATAGAGGATTTCGCGAGTGATCGCGTGCCGAAACGTAAAGGCGCCCGGATTTTCGCGTACCTCGCGCACGAGTTGAAAGTCGCAGGCGATCCTCAGAACGGATGCGACATCAACGTTCGACGCTGTGGTGACTCGCGCCAGGAGTACCGCGTCGAAGCTGCGTCCGATCACCGAGGCGTACGACAAAATACGCCGCTGCTCGTCGCCAAGCTGCTCGAATCGCGCGAGAACGCCGGCGCGTATGCTTAAGGGCGCCAGGTCGAGCCGAGGTTCTTGCGGCGCCATGACGGCGCTGCTGACGAGCTCTTCGGCGAAGTATGGCTTGCCTTCGGCGAGCGAGCAGATGCGCTCGATTTCGTGCTCTCGGACGGAGCTTACATACGGCCAGATGCTCGAGACGAGTTGCCGGATCTCGCCGCCGTCGAGCGGTGGGACGGCGAGTGTGAAGGCGCCGTGGCGGCTTAGACGGTTCAGCGCTTCGCGTCGAGCGTGATCGCGTTCGAGCTGTTCCGAGCGGACGGCGCCCAGAAAGAGCAGCTGCGAGCTCGGGAGTCGCGCCATGAGGAAAGCCAAAAACTCAAACGTCGCAAAGTCGGCCCACTGCAAGTCATCGACGATCAGCACCAGCGGTGTTACGGCGGCAGCCTTGAGCGACTCCACTGCGTGCACGAAGGTTCGATACCGGGCCAGCTCGGAACCCAGCTGCGAAGACTCCATCCCGTGGGCCTCAAACGGCTCGGGAATGCGCAGCGCAGCGCAGACCTCCCGCAACGGCGCAAAGGGTGGGCAGAGCGACTCGAAGCACGTGGCCGCAGCGAGCCTGGCGCCGGCTGCCACGGCGAGCGACGAGAACTCATCGAGCAGGCGCGTCTTTCCGACTCCCGCCTCGCCCCATAGCAACGCGGCGGTGCTCTCGCCGGACACGGCACGGCCGTACAGATTCTCCAGCTGCCGGAGCTGCGCGCTTCTGCCGACCAACGGGCTGCGAAAAGAGCTCGGCGTTCCTCCGTACACCTCCCGATGCAAGCCGTAACCGGCCTTGCTATGGTGGGCTGAAGCCTTTTCTGTTATGGAGGACGACACCTTGACCACAACGGCACTCCCCTACGACCCCGCGAAGTTCGAAGCCGCCATCGGGCGCTTTCTGGGCGACGTGGGCGCCGTGCTTACGGCTGCATCGGTGCTGATAGGCGATAAGCTCGGGCTCTACAAAGCGCTTGCCGAGGCCGGAGCACAGACTTCGCAAGAAGTCGCCAAGAAGACCGGGACGCACGAGCGTTACGTCCGGGAGTGGTTGGCGAATCAAGCCGCTGCCGGTTACGTTACCTACGATCCCGCAACGAAACGCTTTGCGCTCCCGGCCGAACACATTCCGCTCTTGGCCGACGACGAGAGCGAGGTCAATATGTGCGCACTCTTCGGCATGGGCCAGCCGCTCTTTGTCGACGAGCCGAGGATTACCGAGGCGTTCAAAACCGGTAAAGGCGTGGGTTGGCACGAGCACGATGCCAGTCTTTACGGCGTGACGGACCGCATCTTTCGCAACGGTTATGCCTTGCATTTAGTCGCCCATTGGATTCCGGCACTCGACGGAGTCGAAGAGAAGCTGCGCACGGGCGCACTAGTTGCCGACGTAGGCTGCGGCTATGGCAGCTCGACGATCCTGATGGCGAAGGCATACCCGATGTCGACGTTCGTCGGCTACGACTATCACGAGCCCTCGATCGCCGCAGCGCGAGAGGCGGCTCGTAAAGCCGGCGTGCAGGAAAACGCGCAATTCGAAGTGACGTCGGCAAAAGGGATGCCTGCACGGAGTTTCGATCTAGTCTGCTGCTTCGACTGCGTGCACGACATGGGCGACCCGGTTGGCTCGCTCACCCACGTCCGCGGTGCGCTAAAAGCGAACGGAACCCTGATGATCGTCGAACCGTATGCAGGCGATGCGCTGGAAGAGAACCTGACCCCGGTCGGGCGGATCTTTTACGCGGCCTCGACGATGCTCTGCACGCCGTCCTCGCTCGCCCAAGAGGTCGGCTTAGCCCTGGGTGCCCAGGCCGGCGAAGCCCGGATCCGCGAGGTGGTGAAAAACGCTGGATTCACGCAAATCCGCCGCACCTCGCAAACGCCGTTCAATATCGTCTACGAAGCACGGCCATAGCCGTCGATCTACGCGGAGATGCCGGGAAGCTGCCGCGGCCGCCGTGCGCCGCGGCAGCAGCTTGCCTGCTC
>JBAUMX010000033.1:0-32222 GCA_049578945.1 Candidatus Cybelea sp.
AAGAAGTATTGCTCAAGTAAGCCCGCCCCCGGCGGCCACTTGAAACTGTACCACCTGTGGCCGGTTCAAAATGTACCAGGGGTCGGTGGCCACTTGAAGGTGTGCCAACGATAAGCTGATCCGGCCCGGGCATGCCCGGGCGGCGTCGCAAGACGCCGTGCATGAACCGACTGAGCATGAACGAGCGGGAATCGATTACCGGCCTCTTGCGCCTGGGATGGAAGCAGCGTCGCATCGCGCGGGAGAGACCGGCTTTCACCAGGCAACGACTCGGAGGGTCGCGCGCAAGCTCGCCGCTGAGCTGCAAAGTGTACCAGAAGTGGCCACCGACTTGCCAGGGTCTCGAAGCTCTTGCGAGCCGCATCGGAGCTTCATCGAGGCCGAGGTCGCCAAGCGCCGTAATGCCATCGCGATCTACCAGGATCTCGTCGAGCACCACGGCTATGGCGGCGCCTACAACGCCGCCAAACGGTTCGTAGGCAAGCTGCGGCCGCCTGAACCGAAGATCAGTTGCCGGTTCGAGACCGAGCCGGGCAAGAAGCGCAAGTCGACTATGGCGGGAGCCGTGTAACGGTGGACGAGCGCCAAGCCTAGGGATCCGTTTCGGGGCAGTCTGCCGCGGCGTAAAGATCTGCGTGGCGAATTAAATGCAACCGGTTTGCGACTCAACGTCGATGGCGGAGCCTTTGACAGCGTAGGCCCACTTTACTCGTTCTGGCTTACGCCAGTGCAACGGCCGTGCAACAGAGTGGATAGAGACGGTTCGCTTTAGTCAGTATCGTTCAGTATCGTGAGTGCCTGAAAACCCCGACGGCATCGAACTATTTAGTAGTGGGCAGGTTCGGCCAGGACCGCTGTCAGAACCATTGAATCTCGCTTCGCTAAGACTGCATACTCGTTGTGCGGCTCAAACCTCGCCGGTCGTGTGAGCAAATCTAACTTTGCGCACCTTTTACTCGCGGAAACGGTGTGGGCACATGCCGCTAAGCCACCGTGGTTCCGGCTACACGGCATCTCCCGGCACTTGGCGACTCCTCTCGAGCTGAACGGTGTGCATTTCACGACCGCCGCCTCCGAATGGAGGGGACTGTAAATCTCTGAGCTTGCAGATCGGGTTTTCCTTTGCGGTCTTTTATCTCCAACGGGAGGCAGCGAGCCGGCCGCCAACGGATTTGACGACCATTTGACGACCAATCTCGCGGAAATCCTCGGAATATCGCGGAAATCTGTGGAATGTCGAAGCGGGCGGAAAGTCGATGGCTAGGGACTTTTTCGTCTTTTCTGGCGTTTTTTCGGACTGCGCTGTTCGATATCGGAATCACTTTGCAAGCAGGGGGTCAGGGGTTCGAGCCCCCTCATCTCCACCAGGAACTGAGCCGATTCCGAGTTCATGCTCTGTGTCATGTATGGCGGCTCTAGCCAAAGAGTACGACGACGAGCACATAACTCTAACTTCGGCGACTTTTTAGCCTAGCTGCCGACGAACCTGCGGCGGAAATCGGCAATCGGCGCGCCGGGTAGGCTGGTGCCGGCCGCGGCGGCACCGCGGCCCGCTTAGGTGCCCCGCACCTCGTCGCACGAGGGTTTGCCGCCGCGATCCGCGTTGGTCATCGTGAACGCGATTGAGGGGTACGGCGCCGCCGGCGGCTTCGCGGGAGCAGCGATGAACTTGAGGTTGTTCGATTCGCCGGTCGTCCCAGATTTTGCCGGACACGCGGGCGCCGTCCTCAAGCCTGTCTTCGTTTCTAAGCTCACCGTGATCGTTGAGCCTTTGTTGAACACTGCGATATCGCCGCCGCCGTTACCAATCACGTTGAACTCGGCGCCATCCCAGTGCGCCGACAGATCGGTGATGCCGTCGCCCTGGATGTTCTTCATCCCGTATTCCGTGTCACCTACGGAGAGATATATGCTGTCGCCGCTCGAGGACGCCTTGCCGATCTCGGTGAGCTTGCCGAGTTTCGTTATTGAGACGTTTGGGATGTTTACGCCGAACGGGCTGTTCCGCACGCACCCGCCGTCAGCGTACTCCCAGCCTTTGCCGATCGGACAGCCGCCTAAGCCGCGCGATCCGGTCGGGATCAGCCAATCCTGAATGAAGAGCGCGCCCTTGCTTGCCCCCGGCGGATTCTCGAATATGAACTGTTCCCAACCGACGCAACGTTGAATATTTCCGCACGCCGCCGTGGAGAAGAAGTACGAGTTCAGCTGAAGCGAGTAGCTATTCGGGCCATTCAATCCGCAGCAGCCGAAAATCGGATTCGTTACACTCTCGACCCGCTTCACGCCGGTGACGCGCGGAAACTCGCCGATGCTGGTGGATATGCGGTGCGGCTTGGTGTCCGCAGTGAAGTCGGCGCCGTCGCCAACGTTCTGAGCCAGCGCTTGTTCTGCAAGGCGTGACTTCGGAAGTGGGTACAGGAGATGTGGCGGAGTCGAACAAGCGACGCGCTTCCACTCCGACGATGGATACGATGTTTGGAAGCATCCCGCTCCCGGCAGCGGGTTCCGCGCGAGCGCCCGACGCCAGAGTTCCGTCGCCGAACCTTGACTGAAAGATTCGTTCGTTGCGGGATTCGCGGCGACGCCGGCCGGCGTGAACGATTGCGGCGAACTGGAGCACGCGGTCAGCGCTCCAAACAGAATCGCGCTTGCAGCGAACGAGCCTGCATACTTGAGCAACGCGGGTAGCCTTGGGGAAACCATTTTCAGCCTCTCAGGGGGACGCTGCAGTGGCTACGACGGGCTGGCAGGCGCAACCTCCGAAGCGTGAAGGCCTCACGCGCCTATGCTGGCCACCCAGCCAAGCGGCGCTTGGAAAGACCTGTCGGAACGAGTTTGGAATGACGAGCCGGTGACCGTGAGGTCGTCCCCCGCACGCCTGCTCTTCGTGGCGATCCGCACGGCCCGTCTGTTTCTCGAGCCGATCGCCGAACGCCATGCCGAGGGCATGTTTCGGGTGCTCGACGATCCATCGCTTTACCGCTACATGCCCAGCGAGATTCCGACGAGTCTTGCTTGGCTTCGCGAACGCTATCGCGTACTTTCTCAGGGAGTGTCGCCCGATAAGTCGCAGTTGTGGCTGAACTGGATCGTTTCGCGGCGCCAGGATCGAACCCCCATTGGCTCGGTACAGGCCACGATACCGCTCGGCCTCGGCCATGCGTTGATGGGGTGGACGATTGCGCGCGCAGCCCAAGGACACGGATACGCGCGCGAAGCCGTCGCTGCGGTTTGCAGCCATCTCATTCGCAACGGCGTCATCGAGCTTCGGGCTACGATCGACGTGCGCAACGAGCCCTCGATATCGGTGGCCCAGAGCGCCGGGTTCGCGCACGAGGCCACCGCGATCTCCGAGGACGTGCTCGATGGGGTCCGCGGCACCGACCATCATTACGTCTTGCGCGCGTCCTCCCGATAGCGAGACGAGCGCGCTACGTCGAGCGTTGGCAGGTCACCTTAAAGTTGGGCTTTGGCGCCGTCATCGTCTCCCAACCAGTATAAACGTATGTGTCTTGACCGCTGCGTACGATCTGACTGCGACCTAGCTTACCGGTGGAATTCTGATGGTCCGCCCACTGCTCGGTATTTCCAGTCCACGGTTTCGCATAGGAGACCCACCATTCGCTGACGCTATCGAGCCCAGCTTGGGCGAAACGGTCGTTCTTCGAATCGTAACTGAAAGCGGCGCTGATCGTATAGGGATTCTTCATTTTCCCTTGCGGTGCGACCACGATCCATTCTCGCAAGAGACCCGAATCGAGCGTAAAGCTTACGGTCGCCTTTTCCGGGGGTTCTCCGACGTTACCGCCCGTGCACGTCCAATTGCCGACGTAATATTGCAACGCGCCCATTCCAGTCGCCGACTGCGCGACGACGGGTACGGTAAAAGCAACGCTTGTAGCCAGAAAAGCGAGTGTTCTTTTCAACATATCGTACCTTTCGTGTGAAATGCGTGGCAGGTTGCCGACGAGCTACCTCCCCGCGCTGACGACGGCGCCGAGCGGGGCATACAGGCCGCCTATGGTTCGAATGGCCGAACCGCCGGCAGGATAGTGCCATATCCCGACGTCCGCACCGTACGCGTTCGGGCCGATCAACTTCGAACCATCGATCCAAAACTGAAAGACCTCCGTGGCGCCGCTCAGCGGCACCGACCCGACTTTCGTGCCCTTCTTGCCGTTGATCGCAAACCGATAAACGACGTTGGTGGCCTGGTCGCCCACCGCTACGTTCGTACCGTCCCATTCGACGCCGCCGGCGTTCTGAATGTTTTGGTTCAGCTTAACGTTCAGCAAGCTCGTACCGCCTTTGCGCAGTTCGGCGAATTGAAAGGCGCTGCCTTGAGATAGGCCGTCGAGAAAGAGATTGCCGGCATTGTCGTAGCTGCAGAGCAGCATGGTGGCAATCGCGCTATCGGCGAAGTTGCCGGTCGGTTTACCCTTGCCGTGCTTATAAATAGCGACGTTTCCGGGCCCGTTGCTGCTCGTCGAAAAGTTGGTCGCGGCGAGGTTTCCCGTAACCGGGTCGACGGAACAGCCGATCGGGAAATATCCCGGATCGTTCAGGGTTGAAATCGCAGTGCTGCCGCCGTGCGCGTATTCGAGGATGTTGCTGCCGCCGGTATTTGTGATGAAAACGTCGCCGCCCCGATCGACGCATTCGCCCGCCGGGTCGGCGAAGCCGGGAAGAGTCTGCACGAGGTTCCCTCTCGGGTACGAAAACACGTAAACATCGCTCGTTTCGGTGTCGGAGACGTAGAGAAGATCGCTGCGCCGCTCGGGGGTCGCCGTCTGCGGGAGCGCCGCCTGCGATAGCGCGGAGAGGTTCCCGATCGCGCCTTGCGGCCCGGCGCAGCCTTCAAACACGATCGTCAAGCAGACGCACAATGCAGAACACAGAACGCGCGGCTTCATTTTAATATGTTGCTCCCGTGAGAAGTTTTGGCGAGAAGTTTCTGACGTGAAGGGTTCGACGGCTGGAGCGGGCGCGCCCCTAGCGCGCGTCCGGGCGAAGGGGGCACGATTGCAGGCCCCGTAGATTGCGCGATGAGCTCGGTACGGGTCTTAGTCGGCACGCGGAAAGGCGCGTTCATTCTCGAGTCCGACGGCAAGCGCGACAATTGGACGGTTGACGGCCCACATTTTGCCGGATGGGAGATTTACCACGTCAAGGGTTCTCCGGTCGATCCGAACCGGCTTTACGCATCGCAGTCTTCGAGCTGGTTCGGCCAGATCGTGCAGCGTTCCGACGATGGCGGCAAAGTCTGGGCGCCGGTTGGGAATCGCTTCGTCTACGAGGGCACGCCGCGAACGCACCAATGGTACGACGGCACGACGCACCCGTGGGAGTTCGCGCGCGTCTGGCATCTCGAGCCATCGCTGACGGACTCCGATACGGTCTACGCCGGGGCCGAGGACGCCGCGCTGTTTCGTTCAGCCGACGGCGCGCAGACGTGGGAGGAGCTTGCCGGATTGCGCACCCATGCGACGGCCGATTCGTGGCAGCCCGGTGCGGGCGGCATGTGCCTACACACGGTGATCCTCGACCCAGCGGATGCACGGCGGATCTTCGTCGCGATTTCAGCGGCCGGTGCTTTTCGCAGCGAC
Organism: Candidatus Cybelea sp.; assembly: GCA_049578945.1. Lineage (GTDB taxonomy): Bacteria > Vulcanimicrobiota > Vulcanimicrobiia > Vulcanimicrobiales > Vulcanimicrobiaceae > Cybelea. The sequence goes on from JBAUMX010000033.1 coordinate 5,610, forward strand.
GATGCGGGCGCGACTTGGCGTCCGATCAATCGCGGATTAAAATCGAACGGCATCCCACAGCAAGAGGCCGAGGTCGGGCACTGCGTGCACCGCATCGCGATGCATCCCTCCAAGCCGAGCGTGCTCTTCATGCAGAAGCATTGGGACGTGATGCGCAGCGACGATGCCGGCGACTCGTGGCGCGAAGTCAGCGGGAACCTTCCAACCGACTTCGGCTTTCCGATCGACGTGCACGCACACGAGCCTGAAACAATCTACGTCGTACCCATTAAGAGCGACTCGGAACACTTCCCGATCGACGGACGATTGAGCGTTTATCGCAGCCGGAGCGGCGGTGACGAGTGGGAGCCGCTCACCAACGGGCTGCCGCAGCAGAACTGTTACGTGAACGTGCTGCGCGATGCAATGGCCGTCGACGGGCTCGACTCGTGCGGTATCTACTTTGGCACCACCGGCGGCCAGGTCTACGTCTCACCCGATTCCGGCGAAACCTGGAGAGCGATCGTGCGGGATCTTCCTGCGGTGCTTTCCGTGGAAGTTCAGACGTTCGCATGATTCGGGTGGTGTTACCGGCGCACTTGCGCGCCCTCGCGCGTGTCGATGGTGAGGTCTGGTTGGATATCGAGGGTGACGCTACGCAACGTGCGGTGCTCGACGCGCTCGAATCCCGTTATCCGCAGTTGCGCGGCACGATGCGCGACTACCAAACGAAGAAGCGGCGCGCGTACGTGCGGTTCTTTGCCTGCGAGCGCGACCTATCTCACGAACGGCCCGACGCGCCGCTTCCGAACGCGGTTGCCGATGGCGCCGAGCCCTTTCTTATCGTCGGCGCGATGGCTGGAGGTTGAAATACTGAGATGAGGCGTCAGCTCTGCGTGTCGCTTGCGGTCGGCGTCCTCGCGGTTACGGCCGGCTCGCCGCCGGCAAGCGCTGCGCCCTCGATGCGTGACGTCTTGACAGCGACCTTCGAGGTGCGCGATCTCGGTGGTGTCGACTGCTCGCCGGACGGCAGCGCGGTCGTCTGGGACGAGTCGTTTCACGACCCACACGACCTCTTGCATTCGGCCCGGTATACGTCCGTTTACGTGCGACGCATCGCCGGCGGTCCCAGGCTGCGGCTGACGGCTGGAAGTCAGCGCGGTTTTTACGACGAAGAAAACCCTGTCTGGTCGCCTAACGGGCGCGAAATCGCGTTTCTTTCGGATGCTCGATCGAAAGGGCAGCTTCAGCTTTTTATCGCGCGCGCCGACGGAAGCGGCCTGCGGCAGCTCAGCAGCCTGACCGGAGACGTTCAACGGCTGAGCTGGGCGCCGGATGGAAAGCGCCTCGCGTTCCTTTACATCGCAGCGGCGCATCGTCAGGCGGGCGCGCTTGCCCCGGGCGCGCGCGACGTCGGCGTTATCGGTACGACGGTCGACGAGCAACGGCTGACGACGATCGACGCTGCAAACGGTGCGACACACGCAGTGACTCCGCCCGACACATATGTCTACGAGTACGGATGGTCGCCGGATAGCCGGCAGGTCGCAGTAACCTACGCAAAAGGTAACGGCGACAACAATTGGTGGATCGCTCGGCTCGCGCGCGTTGACGCGGCCACCGGCGTAATGCACGATTTGCTCGCGCCGCCGTACCAGATCGACGATCCCCGCTGGTCGCCCGACGGCAAACAAATCGCGATCATCGGCGGGGTCATGAGCGATTTCGGATCGACCGGCGGCGACGTGTATCTCGTTGATGCGCAGAGCGGCGCGTCGCGTGACTTGACGGCCGCAGCGCCGGCTTCGGTGCAGTCGCTGCGCTGGAACGACGCGTCGAGCATCGACGTGGTAGCGCACGTTTCGGGGTCGATGCACCTGATGAATCTCGACGTTTCTGCCGGTCGGTTGAGTTCTTTGACCAGCCATGAGGAATCGCTGTGGAGCTGGTCGAGCGCCAAGGCCGGCGCAGTCGTCGCGCTGGTGCGAGCCTCGTTCGCCGCTCCGCCCGAGGTCTGGGCGGGTTCGCCGGCGGCGCTCCGGCAAGTTTCTTCGAGCAACGCCGGCGCGAGACGCCTTTACGGCAAAGCGGTCTCGTTGCAATGGAAGAGCGACCAGTTTAATGCGCAAGGCTGGCTTGTCTACCCACTGAATTTCGACCCCAGCCGCACTTACCCAATGGTGACGATCGTGCATGGGGGACCTTCGGCAGCCTCCGTGCCGTCGTTCGGCTCAAGAAATCTCAACGCGCTTGGGTCGCAAGGCTACTTCACCTTCATGCCCAATCCCCGCGGCAGCTTCGGGCAAGGCGAAGAGTTCACGCAGGCCAACGTCAAGGATTTCGGGTATGGTGACTGGCGCGACGACCTGGCCGGCGTCGATGCCGCCCTGAAGACCGCACCGATCGATTCGAATCGTTTGGGCCTGATGGGTTGGAGCTATGGCGGTTATATGGGCATGTGGGGCGAAACCCAAACAACCCGCTTCCGAGCTATTGTTGCCGGGGCGGGTATCGTAAACTGGCAGTCGTACTACGGGCAGAACAAGATCGATCAGTGGATGATTCCGTTCTTTGGCGCCTCGGTCTATCAAGACCCGGCGGTTTATGCGCGCAGCTCTCCGATTACGTTCATCACCCACTCGAAGACGCCGGTACTCATACTTCAGGGCGAGCGCGACGAGGAGGTGCCCGCTCCGCAAGCCTTCGAGTTCTGGCACGCCATGACGACCCTGGGCGTGCCGACGAAATTGATCGTCTACGCCGACGAAGGTCATGGCCCGCAGAAGATCGCCAACCAGATCGATATTTTGGAGCAGACAATCGCATGGTTTGATCACTACCTACGTTAACCCGGAGGACATCATGAAATCGTTCAATTTGCCAAGCGCAACGGCGGCACTTTTTATAGTTGCCGCACTCGTTGCATGCCATGGCATCGGCACAGGTTATAACCCTACGGTATCGCAAGACCTTGCGGAGGGAGCGTCCACCGGCGACACTGCTCCGTTGAAAATACCAACCTGCACGGCAAAGAAAGTCGGAGCAGGGACGTTCCTAGCCTACGATGCTACCGGCAACGTAAAGAGCGGAACGTTCAAAGCAGTGACCGGCAAATCGGCTTTCGCCGAGTGGGAGCTCGTAAAATACGACAAGGTAAAGCCGACACCCACACCCAAGCCGACGCCCACACCCAAGCCGACTCCCACTCCGAAACCGACGCCGACGCCAAAGCCCGTCTCATTTTACTTTTATTACGGCTCGTTCGCCATGAAGAACAAGCAGGTCGGCTGCGCGTATCTCGAAGCGACGGTTAACGGCAAGAAGATCAAAGGTGGGACTTTTAATGCGCTCACGATCGGTGTTCCGAACCAGGAGCTTGGGAATTATAGCTCCACTATTGTAGGCGAGGGACCGATCTCGTCGCTCACGATCTCACATCTATCGTCGAAGGGCGGCAGCGGTCCCGCTACTCTACTGAACACGAACGGCAAGCCGTACACGACCGGTAAGATCACGCTCGTGGGACGAACCGTGATCAAGGAGTCCGACGCGACCGACCAGATCTTTAAGGCGTCGACAAATAAATAAGCCCGCCGCCTGAGAGCCACCGAAGCTAGCGAACCGACGCAGAGGCTCCAGAGCGATCTCTGGAGCCTCCCATCTTGACTATCGCCTTCCGAACTAAGGAGCGGATAGCCACTTTCCGCCGGAGGCGGACTTGGCTGTAGCCAGTGTTACGGACTTTCCCCGTCGTTTGAAAGTGCGCTCCAGTGGCAGGCGGCAGCCAGTGAATTTTATAGCACACTCTCGTGGTGCAAAGAAGCTGATTTCACCCATTGCACCAGCGATCGAACGCAATCGCTCTTAACCTAACCGTAAGGAACGACAACTCCGGCGGTCGTCACCCAAGCTTGAGGGTGTATCGGGCGGGAAACGGGTACGTGCAATGGCTCGCATGCTGCACGGGGCCGCTAATGTTTGTTACGGCGTAAACGCAGAGTTGGCCGGAACGCGGCAGATTGAAAAGCGTAACTTGACCTCCGGAATTGGTCGGCTCTGAGGAAATGACTCCACCAGGCTGTCCGTCAACGACCGAGGTCGAGAGCACCACGGAAACGTCAAAGACTGGACCTCCCCCTTTACCCGTAACGGTAATCGTGGTCGAAGTAGGATTCGCGTTGGCGGGCGGCGTGGGACTCGATGAGCTCCCAGCGCAGGCTGATACCAAAAACAAACCGATTATCACCGGGTAACGAAGCCAAGACATCAACAACCTCCCTAATCGTGCGACATAACTTGTCGCATATGCAGCTGGCGTCATCGTAGCACCGGCTGGTCGCGTTAGCGCGGCGCAGGCAGTGCTTTTAAGCAACGTTTAAACCACCGCCGATAGACCGCTCAGTTGCTGAGTGATCGCGGGATACGCCAAGAACCTAAAGCACGTGCGTGCCGTCAGGGGACTCGCAGACAAGTGTCGCGAGCGGTTTTGTTACGGCAAAAAGCCTCAAAAGAAAAGGCTTGATTCTGGTGGGCCGTCCTGGGATCGAACCAGGGACCTCATGCTTATCAAGCATGCGCTCTAACCAGCTGAGCTAACGGCCCGATGCGAGCTAGAAGTTTAGGACGCGCCGGGCACGCTTCCTCTAAGACCAGCGCGATCCACTTCAGCTCTCGGCAGCCCCTAGCCTCGCGCGCAGCCACTAAGCCGCACGTTGTGCGAAGAAGCCGGCGGTACAGCGACGAGCGAGCCGCCGATGGATGGTGGGAGACGGAGGCTTGGGCAGAGGCGGCTTACGGGGTTGCAACATTCGTTCTAGGACGCTCTGAATGAAACGGCAGTACATAGCTTGACGTCGACGTGCATTTGCTAGAAAAGAGGCGGAACGGGCGGCTACGGCGACGAGGACGGCCGAATCCGCGAGGCGGCGGTAGCGTCATGAGACCCGCTTCCAAGATTATGGTTTGAGTGGTAAGATAGCGCAAACGCTCAATTGGAGGCAAGTTTTATGCCCCTTTCTACATTGCGTGTTCTCAGCGCTAGCGCGCTTTTTGTATTCGCGTCCGCGTGCACCTCGAGCATTGCGCCGAGTATTTCGGCCCAAGCCACTTCCGCCGTCGCTAAGGGCAAGAGCGGCGCCGCTCTTCCGGAGCCGTTTGGTCCACGTTCGCCGCAATCGTTGCTTGACGCGCCGATAGTGCGCAGCGACGCGCCCGCGCCTATTAACCTGAAAAAGCTGCGGCATGGCACGACGCCTTTTTAGTCCGTGCATAACCCCAACGATCATGAAGACGCCGGGATCAGCTTTCAAGATTCAGGTCAATACACTTCGATCTACGCTGTCCATACGCTTTACCCGACGTTCAATCTAGCCTATCCGCCGGGGCAAAGTGGAAACGAATACTTATTTGCACCCACGACCAAGTCCGGATGCCTCGAAAATGTAACCGTGTATGTCAATGGCGGTTCTGGAACACAGCCGCAGTTCTCCGTTTTCGATTGGTGTAATAACGGCGGCTATATTCTGGTTATGAACATTGATAGCGCCTTCGTGAGCAAGTACGTTCGTACGCTGCCCAATGGCGACACGGCGTACGTTACGGAGATCTACACCGCCGCGAAAAAGCCACACACGGGGACCGTATGGAAGTCGCTCATCTTTGACAACCTATCTGGCCACTGGGATACCATGACCTCGCTAAAGCAGCAAAACCCACCGGTATACAATGGATGGAGTATCTTCGAGACGTACTTTCTGCCAGGTCCGTGCGCGACCACGCCGCAGATCGAAGCCACCCACATCAAGCTATACGACACCGTTACGCAAACATGGCAGCTGATGACGCCATCGCTTCCAGGGTTAACAACCGGTGTCGCTACCGGGCCGCCCGGCGATTGCTTTATTGCAGACAGCACGGGGCCGGCGACGTATCGTTTTAAGCTCACTTCGCCGGATTACTCATGGAAGGTCCACAGTAGAAAGTCATCCAGTTTTTAAGGAAACAACGCACGCTAGGGGCAGCTGAAAGCTGAAAGCATAGAGCGCGAGGCGGCGCTTCGAGGACCTCATGTTCTCGGAGGATCTCGGCGAGCCGGCCCAAGGCACCTTACTCGGCATGGGCACGCTGGAGGCTGCCTCATACTGTGCCGATCCCGCGCAGCGCCGCCAATTTGTGCAAGTATCGGTGCGAGTCGTCCGTGTTCCGACCCTGAGAGCAGTAGTATGCTCCGAACCACGGCGGCCCGGCCGGTGGCCTTTGCGGGCTGGGGATCGTCCTCTCAACTTACACCCACGAAGCAGAGAAGGAAAGTGATAAATCATGAGCCTCAGCAGCAACAACAACGCGATTCTCTTCAACAGCTGTAAAAGTTTGCAGAGCCTGATTGTAACCCTCCAGGCCAATTGGGACTTGATAACGCAGGGGAATAACGGATTCTCTCTGCAGTTAAATTGCTATCCGCAGACCAATCCGCAAGCGAAGTATCAAGGCAAGGCGCTTGAATGGATGCAGTTTGTGATGGCCGTAGAGAACAACTCGGTCCAGTGGGGGATCCAGTACTGGTCGGTGGATAAGGGCTTTGGCTTCAGCCCCTCCAACAACTATTCGTCATTCGCGTCCGCCTCATCGAATCAGGTGCCGAGAGGCGCGGCGACGAGGATTGCGCTTGCCACGGATAGCAGCAGCAATGTAAAGAGTGCGACATTCAGCATTACGAATGCCGCCTTCAATAACGTTTCCAGCTACACGTTCGATTTTCCATCTAACTGCTTGTGTGCGATCTATGGCTTCCAGGTCAATCTTGTCGGCCCACCGAGCGGTACCCACAGTTGCAAATTCGTCTCAGGAGGCGGAGTCATAACGTACCAGGCGTTGGACTCGCTTGCGGTACAGAGTAGCAATACCTGCGGCGGCCCTCAGATCATCACGGGCGAGACGTCGAATGCCACCTACGGCGGTGTCACGCCAGCCGCCTGGGACGTGAGCCAGACTGTAGGGTTCTAGCTCTCAAATCAACGCGATCCACTTTTTGGTGATTTCGTCCTCGTTCTTGAGGTGCGCCATCAGCAGCGCTTCGAGGACCTCATGTTCGCGGAGGATCTCGGCGCGTTCGGCAGCGTCGAAGTCAAAAGCTTGGCGTTGCGCGGAGATTCGGGCCTGCTCTTCTGGGGTGAGATCGGAGGAGGCCGCGGGAGTCGCGCTACCGCGGGGCGCAGCCAAGGTGCCGCGTCCCGCAGGCGAGCGTTCGTTGCGAGGAGCTATGGGTGCAGCGATCATTCGGTGATCGACTGGATGAACTTCTTAGTGATGGAGTCGTCCATCTTACGCTGAGCCATGTCTACGTTGCGCAACGTATCGACTTCGCGCATATTCTCGCTGCGCTCGTCCATCATTTGATTCGAAGACTTCCGACTGCATCTGAAGCTGCTCTTGGTTCTGAATTTCGGACGCATACATACCGAGCTGGAAGTTTTCATCTTGCGAGTTGAGCGCGTTCATCGCGGCGTTTTCGGCGTTGCCGGCGACCCCGCTGCCTACCGCCCCGCCGATCGCGTTGCCGAGGAGTCCGGACCCGAGCCCTTCGAGGACCGGAAGCAGGAATGCCATGTCGTTGCTCCTTTTGAGACGACTCAGTTCGAGTCGTCGTTGAACTGCGTATAGTCTGTCGATTGCGGGCGATAACTCTGATTTTGCGGTAAGCTCGGCAGCGTCGGAGCACTAAGCGGCAGACTCTGCGCTTGCGCTGAAAGCGAACCGAGTGAAGAGATGAGATTGCCGATCTCGGCTACGGCAGAGCTTTGCGGGGACTCTCCCAAGTCGCCGGTGACCGATCCCGACCGCAGTGGCGAAACGCAGCCGTTGACGGATCCCGACCGCGGCGGCGAAACGGATCCGTTGACAGATCCCGACCACGGCGGCGAAACACAGCCGTTGACGCGACCGGCTAGGGCGTTTGTGAAGGGCTTTGATGAAATCGTCCCTTCAATTGGCGGCAAAGTTGACATCTGATTTCTCCTTGTTTATGAGTTAGTCTCGTCGGTGTCGTCGCTCAGAAGCGAGAGATAGTCGGTTGATTGCCGATGATAGGCGTGAGCCGGATGAGGTTCTCCGGAGCGGATCGGTAGCGAAAAGGATGGCATCGGCGGCAGGCGCTCTGCGGCGCTTTGCAGCGCCCCAACGGAAGCGACCGTTTCGCCGGATTCGGCGATAGCGGAGGCTCGCGCCGGTTCGCCGGTCAGCCGTTCGTAGTGACGCAGTACTGAGTCCGCGTACCCGAGATCGTTACCATCCGACCAGCGCGTTCGCGTGCCGGTGGCCGTCGGGGAGCCGGCGTTGTAGGCCGAGAGCGCTTCGTGAACGTCGCCTCCGTAGCGCTTGAGCAGTCCGGAGATCATGCCGGCCGCGTAATCGGCGTTCCGTTGCGGATCCATCGCTGCCGGGGTCGTGGCGAAGGGGTGCCAGCGATCGTCGATCTGAAAGAGCCCGCGGCCGTGACCGCCGTCGCCGACGACGTTTCGGCCCGCGTTGCTTGCCGTTCCGCCGGTCTCTTGCGCAGCAACCGCGGCTAAGAGTTCCGGATCGAGACCGTGGCGCCGGGCGGCGGTGGCAATCTCAGGCGCGTAGGCAACCCCGTCGGCGGCCAATCTGGAGACAGTCGGATCGATGCTCACGACAGCCTTCTATCCCCCGGCACAAGCGTTTGACAAGGTGGGGCGCGGGTTCTAGAATGGCAAAGTCCGTGGCGGCCCTGCCTGGTTGGCGGGGCCTCATGCTGCGGCGACGCGCACTTATGGATCGTTCACACAAGGTCGACATTAGCGGGCTGCTTGCGGGCAGCCGCCAGCTCATGATGGTCGCCGACGAGGTACCGCTCGAGCCGTTTGAAGGGCTAGTCTTCCCCGAGCCGGTCCAGGTGCGGCTCGAGCTGCGCTCGGCCGACCGGATGCTGGCCGTCGAGGGGAGCGTCGACGCCCGCATTCACGGCCAGTGTGGCGGCTGCCTCGAGGACGTGGACCTGCCCGTCCACGTCGACCTAGCCGAGCGGTTCGATCCGTCGCACGGCCGCGACGTCGATCCCTTCGGCGAGAGCAACGTCTTGACGGGGGAGCGTCTCGATGTGGCCGATTTGGCGCAGCAGAGCCTGCTGAGCGTCCTGCCGCTGGGGCTGCGCTGCCGCCCAGAGTGCCGCGGTCTCTGCGCGATTTGCGGGGCGAATCGAAATACGAGCGAATGCTCGTGCCAGCCCGCCTAACCTTTTGAAACGGAGAATAACGTGGCGAACTTAAAATGGAAGACGCCCCGCAGCAAAACGCGCAGCCGCCGCGCTGCCAACTGGAAGCTCGGCGACGTCACGGCGGTGCTTTGCACGCAGTGCCATCAGCCCAAGCGGCCCCACTTCGCCTGTCCGAACTGCGGCACGTATAAGGGACGCCAAGTCCGCAAGATACAAGAAGAGTCGGCCGGTTAGCGTACGTGCCCTCCTCTGGCGTAAAGATCGTCGGCGTCGGTCACTATGCGCCGTCGCGAGTCGTCAGCAATCACGATCTGGAAGCCTGGCTCGAGACCACCGACGAGTGGATCACGACGCGAACGGGAATGAAGCGTCGGCATTGGGCATCTGAAGCAGAGTCGACCAGCGACCTGGCAGCCGCCGCGGCGAGCGCCGCGCTCGTGCATGCCGGACTGCGCGCGCAGGAGGTCGACTGCTTCATCGTCGCAACCGTTACGCCCGATTACTACTTTCCCGCGACCGCGTGCCTGGTCGCCTCGAAACTCGGCGTGACGGAAAAACCGGCCTTCGATATCGGAATCGCGTGCAGCGGTTTTATCTACGGGCTCACCGTCGCTTCCGGCTTGATACGCTCGGGCGTGTACGAACGCATCATGCTCATCGGCGCCGAAACCCTCTCGAAGATCCTCGACAAGGAAGATCGCTCGACCGCCATTCTCTTCGGAGATGGCGCGGGCGCGGTCATTCTCGAGCGGAGCGCGTTTGACAGCTTTATTGCATCCGATTTAGGCGCCGACGGAAGCCGGCCCGAGCTGCTCTACGCACACGGCAGTGGGGCACGCCAGCCCCTCGACCACGCAGCGCTCGATGCGAAGGTGCACCTCATCCACATGCAGGGCCGCGAGACGTTCAAGCTCGCCGTGCAGCGGATGGTCGATGCGACGGACAGCGTGCTGAAGAAGGCGGACCTCAGCAAAGCCGACGTGACGTTTCTTATTCCGCATCAGGCGAATCGCCGCATCATCGACGCAACGGCGCGCTATATCGGTTTGCCCGAGGAGAAAGTCGTGGTCAACATCGCCGAATACGGCAACACGTCGGCCGCGTCGATTCCCATGGCGCTCTCCGAAACGGTGCGTGCGGGCCTTGTGAAGCCGGGTGACCTTATCGTCTTTGTAGCCTTCGGCGGCGGTCTTTCCTGGGGCGCAGTTGCGTGGCGCTGGGCCGCCTAGTGCGCATCGCGGTCGTCTTCCCGGGACAGGGTTCGCAGAGTGTCGGAATGGGTTGCGAGGTTGCGGAGTGCTCGCCTGCCGCCGCCGAAATCTTCGAGCGCGCGTCGGCCGTGCTTCGCTACGATCTGCTCGAACTTCAGCGCCGCGGGCCCGAAGAACGGCTGCGCGAGACCGAGTTCAGTCAGCCGGCAATCTTTACGACGAACCTCGCGCTGTACGCCGCGGTCGGCGACTCGTTGAAACCCGTCGTTACGGCCGGGCACTCGTTCGCGGAACTCTGCAGCTTGGTGGTCGCCGCATCGCTTTCGTTCGAAGATGCGCTGCGGATCGTCAGCGAACGCGGAAAGGCGATGCAATCGGCCGCAGGGCGAACGCACGGAGGAATGTCGGCTATTTTGGGGCTCGATGCCGCGCAAGTACGCGAGGTGCTCGCGCGCGTGCACGATCGCGGCCACGTGGCGCTCGCAAACTTCAACTCGCCGACGCAAATCGTGATCAGCGGTCAGTACGATGCCGTCCAAACCGCCGGCAACGCGATGCTTGCCGCGGGGGCCAAGCGTGTCGTACCGCTAAACGTCTCGGGCGCTTGGCATAGCGTGCTGATGGAGCCGGCCGTCGAGCCGCTGCGGGCCGTCGTCGAGGCGAGCGCTTTCGTGCTGCCGGCGTTCGACGTTATCTCGAACGTTGATGGGCGTCCCTATCGCGATGTGGCCACGATCAAGGCCAACCTTATCCGGTCCGTCGTGGACGAGGTGCGCTGGCACGACACCGCCGAGCGAATTCTCACCTATCAGCCCGATTTGGTGGTCGAGTTCGGCGCCAGCGGCGTCTTGAGCGCTTTGATGAAACGTTTGCCGTCGGCTCCTCCGACGATCGTGGTGAGCGATTATATGGGCGTCGAGCGATTGCGTAGCGCGCTCGAAGGCGCCGCGGAAGCAAACGTATGAACCTGTCGGGGAAGACGGCGTTGGTCACCGGAGGAAGTCGTGGGATCGGTCGCGCGATCGCGATCGAGTTCGTCAAGCAAGGCGCGGACGTCGCGCTGATCGGACGCGACCTCGACGCACTTGCGGAGAGCGCTGCACTCTGCGCGAACGCGCGTCCCGGAGCGGTCGCCGAACTCTTCGCAGGCGATGTTGCGGACCAAGCCACGGTCGAGCGTATCACCGCCGACGTGCTGGCACGCTTCGGGCGGATCGATTGCGCGGTGGCAGGTGCCGGTCAGTCGATCGATGCGCTGCTGCTCCGCCTTAAGTCGGAGACGATCGATCGGATGCTCGACGTCAACCTCAAGTCGGCCTTCTATCTTTGCGGCGCGGTCGCAAAACCGATGATAAAGCAGCGCGCCGGGTCGATCGTGCTCCTGACCAGCATCGTCGGCATGATCGGCAACGCCGGCCAGGCGGCGTATGCAGCCTCGAAAGCCGGACTCATCGGCCTCTGCAAATCGCTGGCAAAGGAGTTGGGTTCGAGGAATATAAGAGTCAACGCCGTCGCGCCGGGTCTCATCGAGACCGCTATGAGCGAGAAGATGCCCGACGCCGCCAGGGAGTTTTTGATCAAGCAAGCCGCTCTTGGCCGAGCCGGGAAGCCGGAGGATGTCAGCGGAGTAGTCGCGTTCCTCTGCTCCGACGCCGCCGGCTACATCACGGGGCAAACCCTGGTGGTCGACGGCGGCATTGTAATGTGACCTGTCACGAGTCGACACCAGGATTGAGAGGAGATGTAATGTCCACCACCTTCGATAAAGTCAAAAAGATCATCGTCGAGCAGCTCGGCGTCGACGAGTCGGAAGTGACGCCCGAAGCGTCGATTACCGATGATCTGGGTGCCGACTCGCTCGATCAGGTCGAGCTGGTGATGGCATTCGAGACGGAGTTCAATATTGACATTCCCGACGAGGAAGCGGAAAAGATCAAGACGGTCGGCGACGCGGTAAAGCGTATCGACGAAACGACGGCCGGCTCTTCGACTTCCTAGCCGCGCGTTGTTCGACCAACTTCAGGAACGCCTCGGCGCAATCTTCGACCGCTTAAGCGGTCGAGGCCGGGTAAGCGAAGACGACGTCAACGAAGCGCTGCGCGAAGTTCGCGTCGCGTTGCTTGAGGCCGACGTTTCGCTTGGCGCCGCCAAGGCGTTCGTGGCGCGAATCAAGGAACGCGCCGTGGGCGCAAACGTGCTCGAGTCGCTCACTCCCGCGCAAACGATTCTCAAGGTCGTTCACGACGAGTTGGTCGACTTGCTCGGGCCGCGGACCGGCTCGGGGCAAGGCCGGCTTCAATTCTCCGATGCGCCGCCTTCGGTGATCATGCTCGTGGGTCTGCAGGGCTCGGGAAAGACGACGCAAGCCGCCAAGCTCGCTCTCCGTCTCAAAGAGCAAGGCCGGCGCTCGATCATGATCGCCGCCGACGTCTATCGCCCCGCCGCAATCGAGCAGCTCAAGACGCTCGGCAAACAAATCGCGCTTCCCGTCTACGATCGCGGCGTCGAAAACCCGGTAACCATCGTCCGCGACGGTATCGCGGAGGCGAAGCGGCTGGGCATCTCGACCGCGATCGTCGACACTGCCGGACGGCTGCAGATCGACGAAGAGCTGATGCAGGAGCTGGCCGAAATTAAAGCGGTCGCCAATCCGCGCGAAATCCTGCTCGTTGCCGACGCGATGACGGGTCAAGAGGCGACCAACGTCGCCAAGGGTTTCCACGACCGCCTCGGGATCACCGGCGTCATTCTGACGAAGTTGGACGGCGACACGCGCGGAGGCGCGGCGCTCTCGATTCACAGCGTTACCGGTGCGCCGATAAAGTTCGTCGGCGTCGGCGAGAAGCTTTCAGCACTCGAGCCGTTCTATCCGGAGCGGCTTGCCTCGCGGATTCTCGGCATGGGCGACGCGCTCACGCTTATCGAGAAGACGCAGAGCCTCTACTCGGAAGAGCAGGCCAAGAAGCTAGAGGAAAAATTCCTCAAGCAAACCTTGACGCTCGACGATTTCCTCGAGCAGATGCGGCAAGTTCGCAAGCTCGGCTCGTTCAACGATATCTTAAAGATGATCCCGGGCATGTCGAAAGCGCTGCCGAAAAACTTTGAGATTCCCGAGCGTGAGTTCGTCAAGGTTGAAGCGATCATCTGCTCGATGACGCGCGGCGAGCGTCGTCATCCCGACATTCTGAACGGATCGCGCCGCAAGCGGATCGCTCTCGGTTCGGGCACGCAGGTTTCCGACGTAAACCGGCTCGTGAAGCAGTTCGATCAAGCGCGACAAATGACCAAACAGCTTAGCCGCATGAAGCGCGCTAGATAACGAAAGAAAGAATGGTACGAATTCGATTGCGCCGGATTGGCGCGAAGAAGCAGCCGACATACCGTTTCGTGGTGACCGACGCACGGGCGCCGCGCGATGGGCGTTTTATCGAGATACTGGGACACTATAATCCGCGCACCGAGCCGCGAACGGTGGTTGTCGACGAAGTTAAGGCACGCGAGTGGCTGGCTAAGGGCGCGCAACCGTCCGATACGGTGCGCCGTCTCTTTGCTGAGAAAGGACTCGTCGAGCGCGGTCCGATTCCGACGACGAAGCGTCCTCCCAAGAGTGCGGAAGGCAGCGCGTCGTGAGCTCCTTCGACGACGAGTTCGGTCTCTTCAGCGAAACGGTCGTCGACGAAACGGAGCGTCAGGTTTCGCCGCGCAAAGACGTGCCGCGTAAAGACGTGCCGCGTAAGGAGCTGCCGCGCAAAGAAGTGACGACGCGCAGCGAGCCGGCGCCGCGTCCGGCACGCCCGGCACGGCCGGCCGGACGCCCCGAGCGAAGGCCCAAACCTCCCGGAGACGATCCGTGGGCAGGTCACCGGCGCGCGACCGAACTCCTGGATTTTCTCGCGCGCAAGCTCGTGCAGAAGCCCGATTCTGTCAGCGTCGAGTTGTTCATCGACGAGCAGGCGCAGCCGGTGATCGAGCTGGTCGTAGATCCGGAAGATCTTGGAAAAGTGATCGGGCGCAGCGGCCGCGTCGCGCAAGCGTTACGGACGGTCGTGCGTGCCACCGCCGAAGGCCGCGTATCGGTCGACATTCTCGACAGCGAGGAAGCAGCGCAGGGCCTTGAGGATGACGACTCCGAATGACCCTTCGCCCTCCGACGAAGTTTACCCCGAGCGGAGTCCAGGGGCTCAGGATGACACGGATCGGAATGGCGTTGTTGTTGGGCGAATTGTAGGAGCCTTCGGAGTTCGCGGAGAGTTGAAGTGCGACCCAACGAGTTCGGGTCGCACCGTCGTTTCCTTGGGTGCGGAGTTGCGGTGCGCGCGCGACGAGGACTCGTGGACGGTCCGAATAACGAGTGTCCGCCGGCACAAAGACCGGCTGCTGATTCGAATTGCCGGCGTCGAAGATGCCGATGCGGCGGCCGCGTACGCCGGCTCGATCCTATACGCGCCCCGCGCCGCGATCAAACTAAACGACGGCGAATATCTCGACGAGGACCTCGTCGGCTGCGCGGTCTTCGGCGCCGATGGGAGAGCCTGCGGGACAGTCGATCGCGTCGAACATTACCCTTCAAGCGACATGCTGATCGTCGACGGTACGATGGTACCGATGGTGCGCGCGATCGTTAGCGAAATTGACCTGCAGCGCCGGCGAATCCTCATCGATCCGCCCGAAGACCTCTTCGACTAGCTTTCCTTACAGCTAGCTGTTATCCGGATGGGCGTTGGCGTATGCAGTAACTGCGGCGTCGACGGCATTCTTGATCGAGGTGCCCTTGCCGACTTCGCGTTCGAGCAGTGCGCCGAAACAAGTATAAACCTCGAGGACGAAGGTTATCTGCGGCTTACCGTGCCCCGGCGCCTTTGCCGTTAGCGTGCCGCTCGCGATCGTGTTATCGCGATTCGATCCGCAAATCGCGTCGCTCGACTGAGAGACGCTCGACGTCACTCCGGTCATTTGTGCGTTGAAACGGGTGTTCAGCGCAAAGTAGAGCTCGTGCAGTGCGTTGGTCAGATCGGCGGGCGCGACCGGAGTTGAGGCGCCGACCGGCGCGACGATCACGCCACGCGAAGGTTTGACGACCGGCTCGGGTGTTGACGCTCGGCTGCCGCCCTTATGTTTAAAGACCGAATTAACAATGCTTCCAAGCCCTTGAATCGGCACCTTTGCGCCGTTTGTGGAGGTTGGAACGGGAGTGTTCGAGGGCCGCGTTTCGACGTTTTGCGTTCCGCGCCCGAGGAACGTCAAGATTTGCGACCGCGCGAGCAGCGACTGTGAGGCGACGTCGGCGACGCTCGCCACCTGAGCGGTTTGCGAGAAAAGAATAACGCCGCTTTCGACACTGACGACCTGCTCGACGACCGCCGCCGTATCTCCGACCGGAGTGACGTAACCGCTGATATAAAAGTCTGCCTTCGCGGTCCGCGCGTTGTCGAGAAAATCCGCGCGTTTGACGCCTTGGGGTACGGGCGGCACGGTGATTCCCCCGGCTGCGGTCATCTCCTGAGCGAGGATCTGCGCGATTGCCGTGCCGATCCGTGGATCCGCTCCGGTCTGTACGTCGAACGGATAGATCATGACGACCGGCGTCTGATCGATCGCGGGCGGCGTCGCGACGGGCAGCGGCGGCGGGGGCGCGGCCGCGGTGGCAAACGCGAGCGACGAGCAAACCAAGAGCAACCCGAGAAAGCGGGGTAACGAGAACTTCTCAACCATCAACCACGGACTCTTCGCGAAGGGACTCGGAATGTCCGGTCGGCCACGCGATACTGTACTCGGCGCCGAAGAGAAAGATCGATCCGATCCAATAAAACCACAGCAGCAAGACGAGCGGGGCCGATAAGGCACCGTAAACGTGGGTGAAATCGACGTGCGTGAGATACGCCGTAAACGCGTACTGCACCGGCGGCCATGCGATCGCTACCACTGCTGCACCGCGCAGCGCAAAGGCCCACGAAACGCTTCGGTTGGGCAGCCAGCGATAGAGAACGACCGCAACGATGAAGACTAGCGCGATCGAGAGCAAATAGGACAGGATGTGCGTAGCGCGGCGGGGATCCTGGACTCCTGCAACGTGGAACGTAATTGAGAGCACGATCGGCAGCGCGATCGCAACCAACAGCAAGACGCCCGTTATCGGCAGCATCACCAATGAGAGGAGCAAGTTGTGTACGAGCGGGCGCCCTTTCGGTACGTTGAGCGCTCGGTCGAGGGCGTAAGCGAGTCCCATAAAGAGATTCTTTCCCGACCAGAGCAGAAAGGCCAGCGCGATTGCGCTTGAGATGCCGCGCCCGTAGATATACGTTTCGAGGTTGGTCGCAATAAAGTCGTGGAGTGTCGGGGCGAGCGTGTCGAAGAAGAGCAGCGCGCGGTGCTGCGATTCGGGGAAGACGAACGTAATCGCGGTAATCGCCAAGACGCTCAGCGGGAAGAGCGCGAAGAGGGCATTAAACGCAACCGACTGCGCGTGGAATGCGCACCCGTCCCGCGCGAAGCGCACGACCGCTTCGCGAAACGCGGAGATGAGTCGCTGCATTGCAAGCGGTATATCGTGGGAGCGTGCCGCTATTCCCACCTGGAACTCCGGTAACCGTGCTGATCGACGGGCGTCCTCTCGTCGGCTACGCGCGTGCGTACCTGGCCGGCGGCCGGGTCTTCGCGCCGGTCGCGCCGTTGCTGACCGGCCTGGCGGACCGGCTCTGGCTGGAGGACGACACGCTCGTCGTCGAGCGCGGCGATCGACGCATACGAATTCGGCTGTTGGCGGCGCCGGGCGGTCAGTTTGACGCCACCTACGTGGCGGCCGGACCGGTGCTGCGAGCGCTCGGGGCATCCGTGCACTACGAAGCCAAAGAGCGTCGCCTCGTCGTCGCCGTCGCGCTGCATGCAACCGTCACGTCGCCGACGCCCTTCGATCCGTCGGCGCCGTCGGTCGCGCCAACGACCGTCTTCACCCCGGCGCCGCTGTCAACTCCGCGACCAATCTGGACCGGGTCGCCCTATCCGCGGCGTACCGCGCTGCCCTTCCCGCCGCCTCTAGCCCTGCTGTGATCGCCCGGGTATCCGCGCGCTCACGATCGGCACCATCCAGACGGCATAACCGTGCGGATCGCGCACGTTGGCAATCATTTGGTCGAAGTACGCTTTGGCCGCCTCTTCGCTGATCGACGTGGTCTCACCGATTGGTCCGGCATATCCGTCGCGCCACGCCTCCAAGATCGTCGCGAAAGTTTCGCGAGGAACGCGCACCGTATCGATGACGGCATAGTCAACCGTGATCTCATCGACTCTCAGGCTTGCCAGAATGCCGTACGTGTGACGGCCGACGAACAAGTCGACACCGGTCGCGTGTGACATTGCGGCCGGCACTTCGTGCCAGAAATTCCTTGGATCCATCGCAGCGCGAGCAAAGTGCAGCATGCCATAATCCTCTGGAATCAGGTGCAGGTATCCGCCAGGCCGCGTCACTCGGATCAACTCGGCGAGGACGCGATCGGCCTGCGGGATCGAGTGGATCACGTGGCGGCAAAGCGTAAGGTCGAAGGAGCCGTCGGCTGCGTCTAGAGCGTAAACGCTTTCTCGATCGAAGCGCAGTCGCGATGCCAAATGGGCGTACCGCGCGCGTGCGAGCGCCAGATGCTCGTCGATTATGTCGACTCCGAGAACGTGCGCTCGTGGAAAGAGCTCTGCCACGCGCGACGAGATCTCGCCGGTGCCGCAGCCTGCGTCGAGGATCGAGGCTTCTTCCGGCAACTCGTAGCGCTCGAAAAGCGGCGCCTCCTGCGGCCAGATGGCGCGGGCCTGGGCTTCGAGATTGCGCACCATGGATTCGTCGGCCATTTGCATGGCCTGGGGATTTAGATCCATTAGCGAGAGGCGACCGCACCTAGATCGAGAGTACCGAGCCCGCGATCGGAGACGCTGCGCAGCAGCGATTCCATCGCGTCGATCACCGAAAGCCGTTCGTGGTGCGCGGCAGCCTGCATGAGTACCGCGTCTTTATGCGCCGTATCGATCGTCCAGCTCGGCTCGTATTCGCCGGCGGCCATGCGCTTTCCACGACCCTTGATCTGGCCGGATGGATCGTAGAAATCGAACAGCCGATAAGCTTGCTCTCGAGTAAGATCCTGCACTTCGGCGATGCGGAACAAGTCGTTGAGGCCACCGACGACCGCCAAGATCATCGCATTACCCATCAACTTGAAGATCGCCGCGTCCTGCGCGCGCGAGCCGACGTAACGAAGGTCGCTGCACATTTCCTCGAGCGCCTCGCGCACGCGATCGAAGAACGTGGGGTTACCCGAGGCTAACATTACTCCGGTCGCTTCGAGCGCCATCGGCGGCCCCATGAAGACGGGCGCGTGCACAAACGTATATCCGCCTTCGGCGAGCCGTTGCGCTCGTTCGGCCGCACGTAGCGGCAGAACGGTCGTGTGGTCGATGATCGGGCATTCTTTCGCAATCCCCTCGAGCGCCGCATCGATGGTGGCATCCACGCTCGCATCGTCGCTCAAACAGAGATGAATGCGCTCTGCGTCCTGCGCGGCTTGCGCCGGATCGGAAACGGCGCGCGCCCCGTACTCTTCGAGTGCGCGAGCCCTTTCCGGGGTACGGTTCCAGACGTTCACCGTGAGTCCACGGCGCAGCATCGCCCGAATCATTGCGGAGCCGAGCATCCCGGCTCCGTAGAACGCAACGGTCATGATCTCGCCCGCCCCTTGGCGGCTTCGCTCAGCCCGGCCAACATCGCATAGGCCTTGCCGCGGCAAAAGCCGATGCTCTCGAAGCGGCCGGTCGGCCGTGGGCGCCCAGGCCGATCCCTCTTGATCGATCGTACTATCGAGAACGCATTCTTCACGATGGGTCCTTTCCTTTGTCGCTAGTAACCCAATCCTGCGGCAGGGGGTTTGAGGCCGGCTTCGGGCGGTCCAGGATATCGCCATTGCAAAGATGTAGCACGCGCCATGCAGTTAGATGGTCGAACGTTTTTGGTTAGCGGCGGAAGCTCGGGCCTGGGTGCGGCATGCGCAACCGAGTTTTCTCGCAACGGCGCCAACGTCCTGATTTGCGACGTCAGCGACCGCGGTGCCGAGCTCGCGCGCGAGCTGGGCGCATCCGTCCTCTTTGCGCGCACCGACGTTACCGACGGCGCACAGGTGCAGCGCGCGATCGATATTGCCGTAGAGAAGTTCGGCGCATTGCACGGCGCGATCAACTGCGCGGGGATCGCGACCGCCGAGCGCGTGATCGGGCGCCAAGGGCCGCTGCCGCTAGAGAATTTCACGAAAGTGATCGCCGTGAATCTCATCGGCACGTTCAACGTGATCCGGTTAGCCGCGGCCAAGATGCTCGAGCGTTCGGTCGAACCGGGCGAGGATCGCGGCGTCATCGTCTGCACGGCGTCGGTCGCAGCGTACGACGGCCAGATCGGTCAGGCCGCCTACGCGGCTTCGAAGGGCGGCGTCGTCGGGTTGACGCTTCCGGTCGCTCGCGAGTTCGCGCAGCATCAAATTCGAGTTGCCAGCATTGCCCCGGGCATCTTCGATACGCCGATGCTTGCGGGCTTGCCCGAAGCTGCACGCGAATCGCTGGGCAAGCAAGTGCCCTTTCCGTCACGGCTGGGCAGACCGGCCGAGTACGCGGCGCTCGCGCGTCACATCGTCGAGAATCAAATGCTCAACGGCGAAGTAATACGTCTCGATGGTGCGATACGAATGGCCCCGAAGTAGGAGCTTTACCGGTCGCGTAGCTAAGAACAACGCGTGAAATCCGCGCTCATTGCTGCGCTTGTCTTGCTCGGTATTTTTATTGCTGCCGAGCCCTCGCACGCCGGAAACGTGCCGCCATGGCGAGTTTCGTCATCGCGCCCGGCCGCAACGGCTACACCGATTCCGCTCCCGTCGCCGGACCGCTTACTCTTTCTGATCCGCCGGCAGTTTCGCTCGCATCGCCCGCCGCCGCCGTACATCACCTACACGCTTGTTCGTAAGCAAACGCTTGACGACGGCTATCCCGATCTGCTCAACAGCTACACCTATCACATCTGGACGCGAACCTCCGATCGCGCCGCGCTCGGCCGGCGAGTCTATCGCGGCTCATCCCGCGGAACGTTGGAGTTCCTGCGCCCGTCGTTCAACGAGCCGTGGGATCCGGGCCCTCCGACCGCCGACCTCTTCGAACCGGCGCCGCTTCATCCGCACACTAGTCCGCGTGAGTTCGTTCCGACACCCGAGCCGACCGGAGCCCTTCCCAAGACGATTGCAAGCGTCACGGCTCTAGGTGAGTTCGATTATCGCGTCACTCGCGTCGCCAATGAAGGCGACTTGATCCACGTAAGCTTGATGCCGCGCCGCGATATCGACCGCAACCGTTTGCGCGAGCTCTACGTCGACGCCAAGACGCTTGAGCTCAAAGAGGTCGTGGCAACCGACAAGCTCTACGAGGAGGACAGCGGGAAGCACGTCTATCCAATGCTTTTCACCGTCACGCTCGGTTGGATGCACAACATGCCGATCGTCACCCAAATTCACGGCACTCCGACCTATCAGGCCGACGCCGAGTATCTGGGGCGCGATGCCACCGTCGACTACGACTTCACGGATATTACGTTCCCGGACTCACTGCCGCAGTGGTATTTCGATCCGCGCTCCTACGCCCAGCACAACGACGACGCGCCGCTCTAAGGGGCGCTAGCTCTTAAACGGGGCGTTCGGCTTGACGAGCTGCGGGTATTGTTGGCGCAGTTTCGCCATCTTCGGAATGTCGTTGAAGACGATATATGGGTTCTGCGGATTATGTACCGCGAAATCTTGATGGTAAGCTTCGGCGGTGTAGAAACCGCGAAGCGGTGCGACGATCGTTACGATCTTTGACGCGTAGACGTGCCGGCTCGCAAGGCGCGCGATGGCGGCGAGCGCTTCGGACTGCTGCTGCGCCGACGTATAGAAGATCTCCGAGCGATATTGCGTGCCGGTGTCCGGCCCCTGACGGTTCAGCTCGGTGGGATCGTGTGCGACGAGAAAATACACGTCAAGCAACTGCCCGAATGAGATACGCGCCGGATCGTAAGTGATCTCGACCGATTCGGCATGTCCGGTGGTGCCGGTGCTGACCGTGTCGTACTGCGCCGTATCGGCGCTGCCGCCGGCGTAGCCGGCAACCGCCGAGTCGACTCCCTTGAGCGATTCGAAGACGAGCTGCATTCCCCAGAAGCAGCCGCCGGCGAAGACCACGCGCTGCGAGGATGCGTTCGCCGGCGCCATGGCCACGCCGGCAATCAAGAGGCTGAGGGCAAATCCGCTAATGAACTTCACGATTGATATAACGCTGCGCCGCAGTAATTGGATGAACCTGGGTTAGCGCAGGTGAGCGTCGAGCCACCCCAGCCAGAGCCGAGTTAGCTCGGCAGTCTGTCTCGGATCGGCAGGCCCATGGGTCGAGGCTGGAAAGACCGCGAACCGCACCGGCACGTGATTATCGGTGAGCGCGTGGAAGAGCGCGTAGGACT
Source organism: Candidatus Cybelea sp. (assembly GCA_049578945.1). GTDB lineage: Bacteria > Vulcanimicrobiota > Vulcanimicrobiia > Vulcanimicrobiales > Vulcanimicrobiaceae > Cybelea. The sequence continues at coordinate 27,535 of JBAUMX010000033.1, forward strand.
GTGTGATCGGCACGACCGGGTCTTGTGTCGTCCCCCAGATCAACGTCGGCGTCGTGATCTGCGCGTAGTACGTGATCGGCGAGTTGTCCCGATAAATGCGCTGGCCGTCGCCCGTGTAGGGCGACGCTCCCAACGGATAGCGATCCTGCACGTTTGACGTCGCGAGATTGTATTCGTCGAACTCGCTGTTGACGGCGGCACCCGAGACGGCTGCCCGCCAGCGATGATCGTGACCGATCAGCCACGACGTCAGCTCTCCTCCATACGACCAGCCGGAGACCGCCGCCCGCGAAGGGTCGATACCACCGCGCCGGTCGAGCGCGTCGAGTCCCGCGAGGATATCGGCGCTCGGCCCAACGACGGTATTGTGAACGATCGCGGTCATGTACGCATTGCCGAGATTGTCGCTGCCGCGATAGTTCGGCTGCAGCACCACGTAGCCGTGCGACGCTATCATCTGAGCGAGCGGCCAGGCCTCCCACACGAAGTCGCGGCTGCTCGACAGCCCCGGCCCTCCGTGAATGAGGAGTACGACGGGGTACTTCGCCCCGGGCTGCGCGTTGGGCGGATCGGTAACCACCGCGTCCTCGGCGAAGCCGTCGGGGCCCGTCCAGTTGAGCTCGCTCATTCGGCCGACGGCGAGCTGCGAAAGGAACGCGTTGACGTGCGTGAGCCGGCGAGGCGTCGTCGAAGCCGCCGGCACATAGTAGAGCTCGCGCGCGCTCGTCGCGCTGGTGCCGACGAACGCGATCGACCCGTCGCGCGCGACGTCGCCGGCGATTCCGGCGTCGAACGTGCTGCTGGAGTAGGGATCGCAGACGGGGTGAAGATCGCCCAACGGAATTCGGCGCGTCTCGCCGAGGCCGACGCGCCAGAGTACGTTCTCCGTCCCGTCGGCCGCGCAGACCAGCAGATGACGCGAATCGGGCAGCCACAGCGACGCCGCAACATTACGGTCGAGGGCGGCCGCATCTTGCGTATCGGTGCCTTGCCGCACCTCGCGGAGTGTGTTTTCGGCGTTGAAATCGCCGTTTAACGGATACCAATAGGCGAGGCGCGAGCCGTCGGGCGAGTATGCAGGACTCAGCTCGAACGCCGAATGGCCGGTGAGCTTCTGTGTCGCGTGCGTGCCCACGTCGATCTGCCAGAGCGTCGAGTATTCGCTGTCGCCGCTGAAGGTGTTCTCGACGCGCGTATACGTAATGCGGCGCCCATCGTGCGTCCAGGCGATCTGCGGGGAGAAGATCCCGCCTGGATCGGTCGGCGCGATCGTCCACGATCCGCTGGTGAGACGTGTCGCCTTGCCGCCGCCGGCCGAAACGATCCATAGATGTTCGGACGGAGTCAGGGAGGTTGCGGTGTAGTCGTTGTCACCGGCAAAGAAGAACGGCGCGGAATCCTGGCGGTCGTTCGCGACAAACGCCAACTCGCGTCCGTCCGGACTCCAGGCTGCGTCGACGACGTCGCCCTGCGCGTGGGTGAGCTGGATGGTCTGGCCCTTCGAAGCGCGGACGAAAAGCTGCCGCGAAGTGTTCTCCGAAGGGCGCGCGAGATAGGAGAGCGCCGTTCCTTGCGGCGACCAGCGCGGAACCGCGACATCGCTGCCGGTCACTAGCCTCTGCGTCTGCGACGATCGTGCGTCGACGAGCATCAGCGTGTTGACCTCGGTGTTTCGTCGAAGGTCCTGTGCGATCGCGAGGACCGCGATTCGTCTGCCGTTCGGCGAGATCGCCGGCTCCTCGAGGTCGACGATTCGCGCCATGTCGGCGATCTGTAAGACCGCGGCCGCGAGCAGGACATTCAGCATCCGACCCCGGTTCGGGCCGGAAAGCGCAGCTCTTTCCGAGCGGCTGGTTTTGTTGGTAGCAGTGGAAAAAGAATCGGCGATGCTGGACGAATTCCACCCGCTGGTCGGGGAATGGTTTCGGTCTACGTTCGGTACGACGACTGAGCCGCAAGCGCAGGGTTGGCCGGCAATTCGAGCCGGCCGCGACGTATTGATCTCGGCGCCAACGGGCTCGGGAAAGACGCTGGCGGCCTTCACGCTCGCGCTCGACGAGCTCGTCCGGCAGGCGAGCGCGGGAGAAATCCCCGACCGGACGTTCACCGTCTACGTGTCGCCCCTCAAAGCGCTAACGAACGACGTCCGTGAGAACCTCGAAAAGCCGCTCGCGGCGATCGTGACGCTTGCCAATCAAAAATGCGCGCCGCTAGCGGAGATTCGCACGGCGGTCCGGACGGGCGATACCACGGCGGCAAAGCGCCAGCAGATGTTACGAACGCCGCCTCACGTGCTCGTCACGACGCCGGAGTCGCTCTACATTCTGCTAACGGCCGAAAAGTCTCGGCGGCTCTTCGCGGGCGTTACCACCGTAATCGTCGACGAGGTTCACGCGATCGCCGGCAACAAGCGTGGTTCGCATCTCGCCTTGACGCTCGCGCGTTTGGACGAGCTCGTCTTGCGTGAGACTGGACGCCGCCCGCAGCGGATCGGTCTCTCCGCGACGGTTCGCCCAATCGACGAGGTCGCGCGATTCTTGAGCCCGCAAGCGACGATCGTCAACGTCGGACACCGGCGCGAGATGGCGCTTGCGGTCGAAGTCCCTTCCGACGAACTTGGACCGGTGGCGAGCAAGGAGATGTGGGGCGAGATTTACGATCGGGTCGCCGAGCAGATCCGGGCGCATCGAACGACCTTGATCTTCGTGGGCACGCGGCGCATGAGCGAACGCGTCGCCTTCGCGCTAAACGAACGTCTGGGCGACGGCTTCGTGATGCCGCACCACGGAAGTCTGGCGCGTGAGACGCGTTTCGACGTCGAGCGCCGGCTGCGCGCGGGCGAGCTGCGCGCGGTCGTCGCGACGGCTTCGCTCGAGCTCGGCATCGACATCGGTTCGGTCGATCTGGTCGTTCAGTTGGGCTCCCCGCGCGCAATCGCGGTCGCGCTGCAGCGCATCGGCCGCTCGGGTCATTGGATCGGCGCCAAACCGAAAGGCATTCTCTACGTCACGACGCGCGACGAACTGCTCGAGTGCGCGGCTCTCGTCCGTGCGATCCGCGGGGGCGAGCTCGACGCGTTAAAGATCCCGGCCGCGCCGCTTGACATACTGGCGCAGCAGATCGTAGCGGCCTGCGCCCAACACGAATGGAAGACCGACGAGCTCTACGCCATGCTTCGCGGCGCATATCCGTATCGCGACTTAGCGCGCCGCGAGTTCGACGAAGTCGTTTCGATGCTCGCCGACGGCGTCGCCACCTCGCGCGGCCGCAGCGGAACCTTTCTCCACCACGATCGCGTCAACTGTCGTCTTCGCGCGCGGCGCGGGGCGCGTCTCGCCGCGATCACCTGCGGCGGCGCGATTCCCGATACCGCAAACTACAACGTCGTCGTCGAGCCCGACGGTCACGTCATCGGCACGCTCGACGAGGATTTCGCGATCGAAAGCATGGCCGGCGACATTTTTCTGCTCGGCACCAACTCGTGGAAGATCCGGCGGGTCGAAGCCGGGGTCGTCCGTGTCGAGGACGCCCACGGCGCACCGCCCTCGATTCCGTTCTGGAACGGTGAAGGCTTGGGAAGAACGATCGAGCTTTCGCGCGCGGTCTCGGCGGTGCGCGCCGCGATCGACGAGCGCGACGACGAACCCGCGCAGCAATGGCTGGAGCAGGAATGTTCCCTCGACCGTGGCGGATCGGAACAGGCCGTCGCTTACGTACGGGCCGGTAAAGCAATTCTTGGCGCCGTCCCTACCGACCGCACCGTCGTCGCGGAGCGCTTTTTCGACGAGGGCGGCGGCATGCAGCTCGTCATCCACGCGCCGTTCGGCGCGCGGATCAACCGGGCGTGGGGTCTGGCGTTGCGAAAGCGTTTCTGCCGTTCGTTCAATCTTGAGTTGCAGGCCGCCGCGACCGACAACGGGTTCGTGCTCTCGCTCACCGATCAGCACGCTTTTCCTCTCGACGCCGCCTTTGAGTTCGTGAAGTCGGCCAGCGTCGAGAACACACTGACGCAAGCGCTGCTGCCCGCGCCGATGTTTGCGGCGAGGTGGCGTTGGAATGCGACCCGCGCGCTCGCGGTTTTGCGATTCAGCGGTGGACGCAAGGTGCCCCCGCAGCTGCTGCGGATGCGGGCCGACGACCTGCTTGCAGCCGTCTTCCCAGATCAGGCAGCCTGTCCCGAGAATCTCACCGGACCGATTCGGATTCCCGATCACGTATTGGTGCGAGAGACGATCAGTAACTGTTTGAACGAGGCGATGGATCTCGACGGGCTGCGCGAGGTGCTCCAAGCAGTCGAGAACGGTAGCATTCGAACCGTCGCGATCGACACGCCCGAGCCGTCGCCCTTCTGTCACGAGATTCTCAATGCAAACCCTTATGCGTATCTCGACGACGCGCCGCTTGAAGAGCGGCGCGCACGCGCGGTGCAGCTGCGGCGAACGCTCCGGGACGACGTCGATGGTGCCGGCATCCTCGATCCGGCGGCGATCGCCGAGGTCGCGGCAGAATCGTGGCCGGTCGTTCGCGACGCAGACGAGCTGCACGACGCGCTGATGTCGCTCGTCGTCCTGCCGCCGGTCGCGGCATGGAGCGGGTGGTTCGACGAGCTCGTCGCCGATCGCCGGGCTACAACGCTTAGTGTGACCCTGAGCCCCTCGACTTCGCTCGGGATAAACTCCGTCGAAGGG
>JBAUMX010000034.1:0-52699 GCA_049578945.1 Candidatus Cybelea sp.
GTCCGAGGCGACTGCAAGACGGCGGCAGCGCTAGGAAGCCGGCGGCGTCGGGCTTTAGTATTGCAATGCCGGGGGGTGTTGGGTACCCTTGCGACATCTCGCTAAAGGACTCTCCGGCATTCGGCGCACCGGCGGCTGCGAAGACCAGGCCTGCCACCTTCGGGTCCGTTCCTACTTGAGTAATCACGGCACCAGCCCAGGAATGACCGACGAGCAAAACGCGCCCGTCCTGATGTCGATGGCACGCTTGGTCGCCGCGACGTCATCATTGAGCGACGTCAATGGATTCTGAACCGTCGTAACGGTAAGTCCCCTTGCCTGTAACAGCGGAATGACTTTCGACCAGCTAGATCCGTCGGCAAATGCGCCATGAACGAGTACGACGTTCCTCACGCCACTTGCGCGAGAGGTGTCTCGGGCAGAACCTCTTGCGCTAAGCGCCGACGATGCAAGGACGGCAATTGCAACAAGCGTAGCGAATTTTAATTTTTCTCGCATTAGCATACCTCTCAAGTAACGTTTAGTGACCCGCGCTTTGGCCGCCGTCGACGTGCAGAATCTCTCCGGTCACCAATTGGGCAAACTCGAGAAAGAGCACCGCCTCGACGATATCGCTGACCTGAGCCATCCGGCCGAGTGGATGAAACTTCGCAAGCGCCGCGTGGGTCTCGGCTGGGTGCATCGGCGTCTTGACATTTCCCGGTGCGACCGCGTTCACACGAATGCCGCGGGAAGCATATTCGATCGCGAGAGCCGTCGTCGCATAGTTGAGGCCGCCCTTTGTCACCGAGGCGAGGAAGGCCGGAATCTGCGAGTTTGGATGATCCACCAAGCTGGCTGTAATGTTGACCACGTGCCCCGACCCTTGGCGAAGCATTTGAGCCACAGCGGCCTGCGTAACGCGAAAGAAGCCGCCAAGGTTGGTCCCAATCGCGTTCGCAAAATCGGCGTCTGTGTAGTCCTGGAACGCCTTACCGATGAAGATGCCGGCGTTGTTTACAAGGGAGTCTAGCCTGCCAAACTGCTTCAGCGCTGCGCCGACAACACGTTCTCCAACCTCCGGACTCGAAATATCGCCGGCGACGGTCACGATGCGTGGATCGCTTGACGGTTTAATCGACCTCGAGGTGGCGACCACACTATAATTGCGATCCCTAAACCCCCGCACGAGGCCGGCACCGATACCTTGCGACGCACCGGTTACGATCACGACTTTGTTATCCACGATTAGCGGCGCAGTTTACCGGCTCAAACGGCCGGGACGAGCGACCGACTGACCAATTTTGCTGCCTCCACTATCACGTCGGTCACGGCTTGTGGCTGCGAGATCATGATGGCGTGTGAACCGCGCAGTTCGGTGATCTTCGCGCCGGCCCGCTCGGCCATCGAGCGAACGATGTCGGCGCCGGCACCCAGGTCTTCGGTCGCGACGATCGCCCAGGAGGGCAGTGTTTTCCAGGCGACCGGCCCGGAGGTATCGGCGAATGCGTTGGCTGAAATGGGACGCTGCTCCGCGGCCATCAGCCTGGTGCGCTCTTCGGGTACGTCGGCGGCAAACCCCATGCGGAAGTGAGCTGGATCGAGCGTATACTCGGGTGCCGTCTCTCCGTCCGAGCCGGTCGGATACTGACGTTCGATAAGCACCGGATTGATGATGCTGTCCTTCGAGTGCACGTCGGCGAGGCGCTCCCCTTCCTGAGGAATCAGCGCTGCGACGTACACGAGGCCGACGACGTTTGGAGCTGTGACTGCAGCATTACTGGTCACGGCCCCCGCATACGAATGCGCGACGAGAAGGACGGGGCCGTCGATCTGATTGACAAAGCTCGAAATGTAAGCCGAGTCCGAGTGCACGCCGCGTAGCGGATTGGGCGGAGCGACGACGTCATAGGCTTGCTGCTGCAAGCGGTCGATAACCGCGTTCCAACTCGACGCGTCGGCAAAAGCACCGTGCACGATTACGATGGTTGGTTTTTCGTTCATTGAGGCATCTCCTTAACTTCGGATCTGATTGATCGATAATGTTGGGAATTTGGACGGGACTTGCGCAGCCTAACACGACGCACGTCGGTTGTCTGGCAACTGATAGTGTGCAGACGCGAACCGAATGGAGCCTCTGAACACTTTTACGTTCCTGAAACGCGCAAAGCCAAATGGTATGATGCAAGCGTGGTAAGTTCAAGCGATGCCGACAAGGGGTTGACTTCATTGGGCGTAGAGCTCCCTCCGCCGGTGACACCGTTTGGCGAGTACGTCGAAAGCGTGCAAGTGGGAAGTCTACTCTTTTTAACCGGAGCGCTGCCCGTGCTCGGGCGCGACGTAAAATACCGCGGACGGATTGGCGCCGAGCTCGACACGACGCAGGGCCGGGCCGCAACGCGCCTTGCCGCGCTGAACGCCCTGGTAACTGCTAAGGAGCACCTCGGATCGCTAAATCGCGTTACACGCGTTGTGCGGCTCGGCGTAATGCTCGCGACCTCCGGAGATCGAGTCGAGCATCCGAAGGTCGCCGATGCAGCTTCCGAGCTGTTCCGCGACGTGTTCGGCAGCGCGAAGAGCCCGGTTCGACTCGTATACGGCGTAGCAAGCCTTCCATTCAACGCGCCGGTGGAGCTCGAAGTGATCTTCGAGGTCGCCTAACGAGTTTCGGAGCTAGATTGCGAGCATCTGCGCGAGTTCGGGGATTCCCAACACGAACAGGTTCGTTCGCTCTTCGGGCGTGAACTGGAACGCCTTGGCGATACGGTCCAACAGTTTCGCCGACGGGCGGGGCGCGTCGCTGCTCTCAAGGCGACGATACCAATTACGGCTTATGCCGATGGCTTCGGCGACTTCTTCCTGGGTTACGCGGCGTCCATGCCGGATCGGCAAACGCTCCCACGGGCCAAGCGTCACGCTATCGGGCGGGATGCTCCGCCGGCGCGTTTTTAAAAACGATGCAAGCTCGGATTGCGATCCGACGGTTTCAGCGGCCATGAGGTCATGGTAGGAGCCGGGAGCACACCTGGCATCAGTCAAATGACTGCATCTCTCGGTCCCGGCCCCGTCAGGGCGACTTAACCGAGGGTCCCTCGCTTGCCAACGCATCGCGCAGTTGAAATCGCGAGGTGACGTCGAGCTTTGGGTAGATCCGGTAGAGGTGCGAGCTGACGGTTCGATGCGACAGATATAGCTTCTGACCGATTTCGCGGTTTGTTAACCCTTCCGCGGCCATGAGTGCGATCTGTAACTCTTGGGGTGTCAACTCTTCGTGGCGCGCTTCGGGGCGCCGCTGAATCGGTGCGCCCGCTGCTCGGAGTTCTTGATGCGCTCGTTCGCTCCACGGCAAAGCGCCAAACGCATCAAAGGCTTCCATCGCGGCCTGCAATAATGGACGCGCCTCTTTCACGCGCCGCGCACGGCGAAGCCACGCGCCGAAAGCCAGTCGCACGCGCGCCATCGTGAACGTCGAGTGTCCGGCTGCGGCTGCGAGCGCCGCTTCGAAATGCTGGGGCGCCCGCGTATCGTCCGATAGAATAGCGCGCGCGTAGAGCATGGCGAGTTGAAACTGCGGTGATGGCGTGCGCCGTGCAAGTGCTTCCATCTCGGCGGCTAGCGCGACGACGTCGTCGCGGTGCCCGCTCTGCACCGCTGCCTCGGCGAGGTCGCCGATGAAGTAACAGTGGCGCATTGGATGGTAGGCGCTATCGAGCGGGTCGAACATCCGGCGAAGGTGCCGGTACGCGTCGTCGAAGCGCCCCGCCCCAAGCGCATTTATGCCCCTTGCCATTTGTACTTCGGCGAGCAGAATGCCGAGAGGCTCAGCGATTCGCTCAGCGTCGTTTGCCAGCGCCTCGGCAGATTCGCAATCGCCGCGCAGCGCTGCAGACATGGCCGCGGCAGCTCGCGCAAGAGAAACGTACGTCGGCTGTTCCGTCTCCTGCGCGAGACGCGTGCCCTCTTCCGCATCCGCGATAGCCACGTTACGATCGCCGCGAAAGATCGCGGCCCAGGCGCGGAGAACCAGCATGTGTGCCAACAGGGCAAGCCTGCCCTCGTTCCTTAAGCCCGCGATGGCACTGCTTAGAAAGCGTTCGGCCAGGTCGAAATCGCCGACTTGAATTGCCGCTAGCCCTAAGAGGTGTGCGGTACGCGCGTCGTCGCGAACGTTCGTCGCGAAGCGACGCAGTCGCTCGAGGACGAATGCACCACGATCGATCGGATCGGTCATGGCGACGATGAGAACGAATCGCGGGTCATCTCCGGAGGAAGTTCGCACGCGCTCGACAGCTCCGATGACGTGCTTGCAGACTTCCTCGTCGGGCTCGGCCCACCAGCCTTTCGTCGCGGGACCCGACAGCAGATCCAGCGCAACGTCGACGTCGTCGTCGGTTCTGATGCTGTCCGCGATCTCTTTTAGAGCGTCCGCGCCGGAAATGCTCCGCTGCGCCGCGTCACGGAACCACGTCAGCCACAGGCGCTCGCGCCGCGAGAGCTCCAGCGCCGCCGCCTTATGAAGAAGGCTTACCACAACGGCGTTCCAGCCTATTTCAAATGCCAGCCCCGATGCCCTCAACAGGCACCGCGCTCGCGTCGCGGTATCGACGCTGAGTTCCGCGGCGCGCTCGAGAGCCTGAATCGCGACACGCACGTCGCCGCGCTGCAAGGCGCGGGTACCAGCTGATTCGAGAGCCTGCGCTACCGTGTCGTCGGGCGCGACGGTAGCGGTTGCCCGGTGCCAAACGCTGCGGTCGGGATCGTCTTGTAGCACCGTTGCAAGTGCGATGTGCGCGGCTGCTCGTTCGACGAAGGTGAATGTGCCGCTGACGGCAGAGCGGACGAGCGGATGTCGAAATTGGACGTTAACCGCCTCACCGTAAATCAATCTTGCCGCGATCGCGGGCGCCAGCACGTCGAGGGACGGTTCCTCGCAGCCGAGCAGCTTCGCGGCGCTCAAGATCTCGGCGAGATTCGTTCCTTCATCCGTGGCAGCAACCAGCAACACCTGTCGCGTCACCAGCGGCAGATCCAAAATACGAGAAGCGAAGGCGCGTTCCAGCCGGGTCGTGAGCGGCAAATGTGCCGGAAGCAATCTGCTGCTGGATGCTTCGAGTGCAATAGCCTTGGGCAGCTCTCCAAGCGCTAAAGGATTGCCGGCCGATTCGCGAAGGACGCGCTCGCGAATTTCACCCGAAAGATTGGGGCTGTGCGCCCGGAGCAGCTCGCGCGATGCAAGCTCGTCGAGACCTTCGACGGTTAGCTCCGGAACGATCTCCGCGAAAAGTGATTCGGAAAGATCGCGGCTCGCGACGAGGAGCACGATCGGCTCAGACTGCAACCGGCGCGCAATAAATGCAAGCACGTTGATGGTCGACCGATCTAACCATTGCGCATCGTCGACAATCAACAATAGCGCGCGCTCGGATGCGAAGTCGCTCAGAACATCGAGTGCGCCTAACGCGATGAGGAAGAGTTCGGCGGCCGGAACATCTGCAAGCCCAAACGCCGCACGGAGTGCGTCTTGTTGCGGGCCCGGTAACCGCTCGGTGCGCTCGACTATCGGTCTCAGGAGCTCGTGCAGGCCGGCGAACGGCAAATTTGTTTCCGACGGCACGCCGGTCGCGGCAAGAAACGACATTTCTCGCGATGCCGCTTGCAGCTTTGCAGCCTCCAAAAGCGCAGTTTTCCCGACTCCGGCATCGCCTCGAATGAGCAAAGCGCCGCCCCTATCGCTCACGCTATCGAGCAGTCCTTCAATGACGCGAAGCTCGCGCTCGCGTCCGAAGAGGACGGCATCCCGCCGGGGCGGTCGACTCATGACACCGGCGCCCTTCGTGGCCGACGACGGGTATGCCCGCGCGAAAAGACGTACATGGAGGCTGCACGCCGCATCGCATAGCTCACAGTTAACAGCTACTGGGCCCCGAGGATCATGACGCTTCACGAAGCACTACAGCACCACTTTGGATATAAATCGTTTCGGCCACTGCAGCGCGAGATCGCCGAGGCAACGCTAGCTGGAGACGACGTCCTCGCGCTCCTGCCGACCGGCGGTGGAAAATCGCTCTGTTATCAATTGCCGGCACTCCTCGAGCCCGGGTTCACGCTGGTCATCTCGCCGCTGATCGCGCTGATGAAAGATCAGGTCGACGCGCTCGAAGCCAATGGTATTCCGGCAACCTTCCTCAACAGTTCGCTCGATCCGTCGGCGACTGCGCAGCGCCTGGCAGCGCTCGACCGCGGTGCGTACCGCCTGCTATACGTTGCTCCGGAACGCACCGTGATGGCAGGCTTTCTGACCCGTTTGGCGCGGTGGAACCTGCGCCGGATAGCGGTCGACGAAGCGCACTGCGTCAGCGAATGGGGCCACGACTTTCGGCCCGAGTATCGGCAGATTGCATCGCTGCGCTCGCTTCACCCCGACGTTCCGATGCTGGCGCTCACCGCGACGGCGACCGCACGCGTGCGCGAGGACATCGAGCGCTTTCTCGAGTTGCGAAAGCCGCGTCACTTCGTCGCAAGTTTCAACCGCCCGAACCTCCGTTATGCCGTCTTCGAAAAAGCTGATGCCGTCAAGCAACTGCTCTCATGGTGTGCGGCCCGCGCAAACGAAAGCGGCATAGTCTACGTGCAGAGCCGCAACTCCGCAGAGGAGCTGGCGGCGAAGCTTTCCGCGACCGGCATCTCGTCGCGCCCGTACCACGCCGGCCTCCTACCGCTGCAGCGCGCTCACCACCAGGAACTATTCATTCGTGACGAGATCCGCGTCATGTGCGCGACGATCGCCTTCGGCATGGGCATCGACAAACCCAACGTGCGCTATGTCGTACACTACGATCTGCCCAAGAACGTCGAAAGCTATTACCAGGAGACCGGACGCGCCGGCCGAGATGGCCTCGCGAGCGACTGTGCGCTCTTCTTCGGCGGAGGCGATGCGGCGAAGCAGCGCCACTTCATTCGTCAGATCGAGAATCTGCAGGAACGCGAGAAGGCCGAGCGCCTTCTGCGACAAATGCTCGACTTCGCAGCGACGACGCATTGCCGGCGGGGGCACCTGCTTCAATATTTCGGCGAGCGTCCATTCGCCGCCCAGTGCGACAACTGCGATAATTGCCTGCAGCCACCCGAGCGAGTCGACGGCACGCAGGTCGCTCGAAAACTGCTCTCGTGCATCTATCGCGTACGCGAGCACAGCGGATTTTCGAGCGGTGCACACCACATCGTCGACGTGCTGCAAGGAAAGCGTACCGAGAAGGTCCTCGCATGGGGGCACGATCGGCTATCGACCTTCGGAATCGGTTCCGAGCAGAGTAAGAGCGAATGGCTGGCGCTGCTCTCCGAGCTCATGCGGACCGGCTGCATCGAGCAGGATTCCCAACATCGAACCTTGTTCGTAACCGAGGAAGGATTGCGGGCACTCAAAGAGCACCGAGCATTCGCTTTCGTCATGCCGCGCTTCGTTGCGAAAGCCGAGAAACGCCACGGCCGCCGGCTTCGGGTGACACCTAGCATCGATGACGACGCACTGTTCGAGCAACTGCGAAGCTTGCGCAAGCGCCTCGCGGACGATCAAGGCGTTCCGCCCTATGTCGTCTTTTCCGACGCGACCTTACGCGAGCTGTGCACGCAGCAACCGGTGACGTTGCAGGCATTTCGGCAAATCGGTGGTGTTGGTGACGTCAAGCTCGAGCGCTACGGCACTGCCTTCGTCGAAGCAATACGCTCATACGACCGCGGGTCGCGATAGCATAAATACCGCCGAAACGATCGTACAGCGAGCGTGCTTCTTTTACTCCAGACGAACAGCATCGCCGCGGCGAACGTGGCCGGCACGCAGCACAGAAGCATACACCCCAACGTTGGCGCCGTTGTGTTGCACCGCGGCGCGCAGGATGCCGGGGTCTCTAGGAAGGTCGCCTTGCGATAACGTCGTCATTACACAGCGCGAACATGGCGCGGTGATGCTCAGGCGCACTTCGTCGCCGATCGAAATCACGCGGCCCACCCATTCATCCTCGACGAAGCCCGCAGCGCCGTCTGCTGACTGCACGATGATATTCGGGCGGAAGCGTCGCGGCTCGAAACGCCCTTGCGGATAAAGCGCCCGCAGTCGATCCAGTGTGGCGGTGGTCAGGACATGCACGACGGCACAATCGAAAAACGTACCCTCCGGCAACCCAAACTCGGTGACCGTATCGCGGTGTTCCAGGCCTTCGAAATCCAACCAGTACTCTTCCGCGATTCCAGTATGCGCCGTTCCGCCGCTCGCGGCGGCGATCGTGACTTGGCGCGCGAGAATGTTTGAAAGCATTTCGTTCACGCCGGTTTCCCCGCTCCTGAGCAGCGTGCCATCCGGCAAGGTAATACGCACCGGCGGAAGACTCGCACCCATTCTTGGTGGGGTATCGAACGCGGCGCGACAGTCGAATAGCGTTGGCCACTTTCGCGGATTCTTCGCCGTTGCAACCTTGCCGTCCAGGCTGTCGATGAGCGCGTACGCGCGATCGCCCAACAGGCCGCTTGAGGTAACGGAGCTCGCGTTCAACTCTTCGCCCATCATCGATTTGACGGGATAGCGCCAAAGAGAAACGAGAGAACCGAAAGCGGTTTGAGCAAATGCAGCCAGCGCAGGCACCTCCCGTTCGATAGTGCACCTTTTCGCTGGCGTTGTAAAGAATTTGGCACCAAGCGCTAGACGTGGCGAGCTTCTCGCCGCGAGCATCGAGCCAGCCTATGCACCGTTGAGGTGCCGTTAATCAGCGACCGGGCTCCGGAAGGTCGCGCCGGCCGGTCGCTTGGAGGTGGAGCGGGCATCTTCATCGCATGTAGGCGCGGCGCCGGAGGCGTTTGACAGAGGATTAGCCACACTTTGCGCTTCGAGGATACGCTCGTCGCGACGGTGGATATTGCATTGCTTACGAGCTGCGGGAGCGGATCGTCGACGCCAGCAACGCCGCTCGCGTTTCGGCAGACGCCTCACGCCACAAGATACGCTGCGTCGTCGTGCGGCTGCCTCTACGTCGCCAACTACGCAAACAGCACCGTCACCGTCTACGCGGCGGATGCCACGGGCAACGTTGCGCCGGTGCGGGCCATCGCGGGCCGGCGCACCAAGCTAGACCACCTTTTTGGCGTCGCCGTGGGTTCCGGTTCTACTATATACGCGTCGAACCAGAATGGCGCCGTAACCGTCTACGCTGCCGGAGCGAACGGCAACGCAAGACCAGTCCAATACATCAAGGGGGCATGACGAAGCTCAAGAGTCCAACCGGCATCGCTCTCGACGGCAGCGACAACATCTACATTCCGAGCGCTAGTAAGAGCTGGATCACTGCTTATGCGGCGGGATCGACCGGCAACGTTGCCCCGATCAACGAGATAAAAGGCAAAAGAACCGGACTAGGCGAGCCGTTTGGAGTTGCCATCCGCCAAAACGATCCAGCCCGACAGTCACCGGAGCCCAAACGAGCGTGCATTAGCTTTCCCGTGGCTGTCCACGCCGGCGTGCAGCTTGCTAGAAGAAATCGCTGAGGAATGCGCCCGCCTCGTCGGAGAGACCGACGATCTTGTTTGTTGCTTGGCGATAGAATTTGAAGTTAAGCTCCGTCTCGGGTTTGCCGTCGTTCCAGTCGGTAAAACCTTTGAGCTCGCTTCGCCCAAGGCGCCGTTTTGCGAGAGCGGTGCGCTTGATCGTCACGCTCACGCGAGGTGTTTGCCGGGCGATGCCGCGCTTTTTTGCGACCGATTCGGCGGAAGTGACCACGCCGCGCGCGATAAGCCCTTGTCCGCCCTCGTTCTCGCTCGCGAACACGAAGATCGTGTCGTCCTCAGCAATATCCTTACCGCCATACATCGTCTTCTGTGCGGTGAACGCCATGGTCTTCTCCCTAGGCTCGGAAAGCTCGACTTTGATTGCGAACGCCGCCACCGCTAAAGAATCTCCTCGCCAATCGCGCCGCGCAGAAAAGCGCGGCAGCTTTCCAGAAATGCGCTGCCTTCCTTTTCGGGAAGGGCCCGCGCGATAACCATGCCACCGACCATGCAGGCGAATGCTCCGGCGGCGGCGGTTTCCTGATTCCGCCGTTTTCCCAAGCGATCCGCGATACGCGCGAGGCGGGCGCGTATCTCGCCGGCGACGCTACGCCGCATCTTCGCCCCGCTTCGCACCAGCTCGGTGCCGACCGTCGGCAATGGGCAGCCGCGCTCCGGATGCAGCATATGGAGCTCGGCGAGATAGTCGGTCGCCCCAACCGTGTCGGCGATCTCGCGTGACATCTGCTCGAAGGCGGCCTTCACCAGGTCGTCCTTCGACTTGAAGTGCGCGTAGAAGCCGCCGTGGGTCAGGCCGGCTCGGTTCATGATGTCCGCAACGGCGACACCGTCAATGCCGCGCTCGCGAAACGCATCGGCGGCTGCTTGCACGATTCGCTCGCGGGTCTCCTCTTTATGTCCCTTTGACCACGGCATGATGCTTATCATATCAAAAACCAGCCGCCTTGACACTATATGACAAACGTCATATAGTGGAGCCATGCTAGAACTCTTCAACGCCATCGCCCTGGGAGCCGCGCTCGCGATCATCGTTACGGTTCTCACCACCCTGGCCGATATTTCGTGGAATGCCCGCCGCTGGGCCATCGCCGGCATTCTCGTCTGGACCGCGTCGATCGTTGCCGCTGCCCAGAAAGGGCACCTTACGCCGGGTACCCCGGGACTCGTGATTCAGCCGCCGGCAATATTTGCCGTCGTCGCGCTTGTGCTCTCGATCGCTTGGGTTTTCGCTCCGCAGTTCCGCCGTGCGATGCTCTCGATTCCATTGCAGGCGCTGGTCGGGCTCAACGTGCTGCGGGTCCTCGGCGTGTTCTTTGTAATACAGTACTTCACGCATGAACTAGCGGCGCCGTTTGGCCCGGTTGCCGGCCTCGGCGACACCATAACCGGCTTGGTCGCGATTCCGCTCGCCTTTTCGATCGCACGGGGTTCGTTCAGCAAGTCGTCCGTCGCCTGGTGGAATGCGTTCGGAGCGCTCGACCTGTTCACGGCGCTAACGCTCGGCGCGCTTTCGCAAGCCGGCGTGCCGTTCCGCCTCTTCTTCGGCGAGCCGGGCCTCACCGTGATGACGCAGCTACCGGCGGTCATCGTCCCGACGATTCTGGTCCCGATCTACCTCTTAATCCACCTCACCATCGCCTACCGGCTCGGTCAAGCGCCCGCACGCCAACCAGCTCCCGCGGCGATCTGAGGTAACGATCGTGCAAGACGAAGCCAAAACGCCGTTTACGGAATCGTGGTTCGCATCCGGTCAACGCCTCGGCTACGATCCGGGCACCCGCACGATCGATCTTGCATCGCCCTTGAAAGTATGGATTCGCGTCGACGGCGACCCGACCGTCCTCGAACACTTGCTAAACAAACGCGGACTCGCGACGCAAGCACTCGCCCATCTCATCGGCGATTTTGTCGCTTCGGTCGAACCGCGAGCGACCCCACCTCGGGATCGGCAGGGGGCGACGACGCACTCCTGACTGCGGGCAACCCCGCTGTGGCTTTCGCAGTGGGCAGAAAGATGACTTTGGTCACTTTTCTGGAAAAGCCCCCTGACGGCCTCCGGCGAGTCCTCGCCTGCTGGGTCGCCGGCAACTCGTCAGACTATGGAGGTAGGCAATGGGCGGAGGCACTGGGCAACAGACGGGCTGGATTCACCTAGTCGATCTCACTATCGCTTTTGCGTTTCCCGTTCCCGCGCTAAAGACCATGCGTGAATCAGATCAAGGAGCGGCGCACAAAGCATTGCAGGCGCCCGCTTAGGGACTCTTCACTGCATACTGTGCTGCGTTTGTAGATCCGCATGTCCTCTACGATGACGTTCGCTGTGGAGCATCCAGTCTTTGGAACGGTCACGTTCGTTTTCGATAACGAGCTCGCCAATAGCGGGTTCGCTGCAACCGATGGTTTCGTTTTCTTTGGCGTGGAGTACCCAACACTTGCCTTCGGCTTTCAGCGCAAGGGGAGTGATTTCGTATCGTGTGAGCTTAATAACCTCGTTAGCGAAACGCTCAACGGCCATTTGCTAACAATCTCCGAACTGGCGCCGCGTGCATTTCGCTCCTTCGTGCTCTCCAAGGCAAGACAACTAGCAAACACGCTAACACGGGCGACCTAGACCTAATCGCAGTTCAGCCGCAATCCGCGCGCAACCGCTGCGCCTCCTACCCGGTAACTGCCACGCAGCGGCGAGAGGGAATGTGACGGCGTATGAGCTCAGCGGGTGAGCCGCGCGCTCGGTGTCGAAAATGGGAAGCGTGCCGAAAGTGTTCAGCCGACGGACGCTTGGAATGTTCGAAGACGCGTCCGCATCGATTCCGATTCGTCAGCTCGATCGGGCATTTGACAGCGCGGGTATTCGCATGGGCAAGGACCCTGGTGGACCCGCTGGGGCCCGCAAAGCGCAGTTCCGGCGTTACATAGCCGGCATAGATCAGCACGATCCGCAACAGCTGGATCGACTCGGCGATGCTTTCGGGGCGTTGATTGAGGAAGTGGCCGCGTCGAAGAAAGATTTCCTTGTGAAGGCCGCGGAGCGTGATGGTTTCTTCTTCGCAGACCGCGTCTTTAGGGCGGCGGCGACTGGCCCAAGTTCTTTCGCGGTGACACGAGTCGAGGACTTGGCTTCAATCGACGAGCGCGGTAGGCGGCTGCATCTCCTTGCGGAGGATAGTCCAAAAGACGCAATCGGCGGAGCCATGGAGCTGGTCGAATCTGTCTGTCGCACCGTCATGCGCCTTACCGGCGAGCCGGCACCTGCGAAAAAAGCTGACTTCCTCGATACGGTCGAGTCGGGGCTCAGCGCCCTCGAGCCAGTTCCGGCAGACGGCGACGATGCAAAAAAGGGCGCCGCGCTCGTCCGTAAATGTCTGCAGCAATTAAGCGTGGTCGTTGCAAGTCTCGGTGAACTGCGAAGCTTGTCACCGCGTCATGCTCGAGTTGCGGCCGGTGCGGCCGTAACGTTCGCCGGCTTCGTCGCGGAAACGTACCTGGAGCGAGCCCGGTTGAAAAAGCGTTGACGTGGATGACGTGCGGGCGCGCCAGCGTGAAGAGTGGAGCGCTGCCGCCGAAGGCTGGGCCGCCGGCGAAGAAGATCTTTCCGAAACTTCGGCGGTAACGCAGCGGCTTATCGAACTGGCAAGTATCACCGCGGGCAGCTCCGTGCTCGATGTGGCATGTGGAAGCGGCGACCCCGCGCTCGCGATCGCGAAAGTTGTCGGCCCGCGCGGGCGCGTAGTAGGACTCGATATCACGCCCGACATGATTGGTAGTGCTAATGCCATCGCGCGCGATTTCGGCATTACGAACGTCGAATTCCGAACTATTGATAGCGAGCTTTCGATCGGCACCGAGTCTGAGCTCTTCGATGCTGTGACCTGCCGCTTCGGTTTGATGTACATGCCCGATCCGGTAGCGGCGGCAGGCGCATGGCGCGGCTCACTGCGATCGGCCGGACGCGTCGCGGTGAGCACGTGGTCGTCGTTGCCTTTGATTGATTTTGTGCTGGATGTCGTCGGGCGCCACGCACCAGTTCCCGTTTCAAACCCTGAAGGGCCGGGCATTTTCGCGCTTTCAACTCCCGCGATACTGGCCGACGTATTGCGAGCCGCCGGCTACACGAAGATCGAGGTGAGGGCGCTAAACGTCCCATCCTTCGCTGAACTTCCATCCGAAGAGTGGTGGGATATGATGGCACGCACTGCGGGACCGCTCGTTACCGTGCTCAATGCATTGCCGCCGGCGACGTACGCGGAAGTTCGCCAAGATGGTTTGCGCGCGTTGCGCGAACGGCACCCAAGCGGTATCGTGATGGAACGCGGTGACGCTCTTATTGCGGCCGGTACCAACGAGCGCGCACCACGGTAGCGTTACTCTGCGTCGGGAGGTCGAGCGTCAAAAGGCTGAGCGAGAAAATATGCTCGGTCGTGCGGCAGCGGTATCTTCGTAAAGGGTCTGGGCGGTTTCGTGAAATCGAAGCATTCAGGCGAAATCGTATTTGCGCGCGTGTCGCTTGCCGAAAGTCTCGCTAGCCCCCACTGGTCCTCGATGAACTTGAGAATGCTGCCGTGCTCGTAGTGGACTTGCGAGACATATCCCTGTTTCGCGTATGCCGAAACTATCAGCAGTGGCACGCGAATGCCGAGCGCGTCGTAACCCTTCATCAACGGCGGCACGTGATCGTACCAGCCTCCGTAGTCGTCCCAAAACACGAAGATCACCGTAGAATCCCAGTAGTTTGACTCACCAACCGCGTTCACCAGCGAACCGACCCACTCGGGGCCGGTCTTTCCTCCGCAGCCGGCATGATCGGAGTTGACGCACGTTGGTGTGACCCAACTCACGACGGGCAGATCTCCTGCCGAGACGTCGCGAAAGAATTTCGTCTGAGGCGTGACGATGTCTTTATGCCAATTCGGGCCTTCGTAAATGTGTTTGATCGCCTGGTACGCGCTCCATATTCCGCCGCCCGCCTCCACATAGGAGGTATAGTACCGCCACGATAGTCCCGCGTCGTCGAGCTCGTCGCCGAGCGTCTTGTTGTTGAGACAGGCCGAAACTTCGGGTCCAATCGTCCGTTGTTGCGTTACCGTCGGGATCCGGCCTCCGCCCTCACAGCCCCACGCACCAATCGGGAAGTTGACCGTAGAGCTGGCCTGAGCTGCGATAATGTATTGATGCGAGACAAAGCTGCTCGAATCAAAGTTGGACGGAAACATCTTGTTTGCGAACACGTAATGATCGCCGATGAAGAAGTAGGGCCGTGTTTCGTTATGAGGCACGTAGCTATACGCAGGGTTTACACCGGGGCATTTTGGCGCGCAGCGAACGGCCTCTCCATTGAAGCCGTCCATCTTGCAGTCGGTTCCGGGAAAGCCGCCAGTACCGTCGCACGCCGCGAAAAAACTCGCAGCTGAGTGTTCGAAGTCCCATCGCGCCTCGAGGCCGACTTGCTTGAGCGCGATTTTTTGGCCTTTCTTGTCATACCCGTACGGCACCGTGTTCGCGCCTGGAAACCCTCGGAAGAGGTTATCGACCGAACGATTCTCCTGAATGATGATAACGACGTGCTGAATCTTATGATTTCGCGGAAAGTGAGTTAGAGGAAGAAATGCCGGCAGCCCGCCCGATGGCAACACGTTCGACGAACGAGCATTGCCGAAGGCTCCGGAGCAGGCGCAAAGCACGAGCAGGGCAACAATAACGGCACTCTGTCGTACGCGAGGATGGTACACCAGCCGAACATTCGGCGTGACGAGGTTTAGTTCCACCGCAGCAGCGAGGCCGAAACCTCCCCCGCACGAGCTACCTGAGCGGCGAGAGATGCTTTGGTTGGTAAAGGCCGAGCGTGTCGCCAGCGGGGAGTTCGAGCGTCGTCACCAAACCCCAGCCACGGTCAGCCACTGGTGTCGTTTTGATTCCTTTTTTCTTTAGCTGCCTTACCGTCGCAGCGATGTCGTCGCAGATCAGCCACAGTTCGTGTCCGGAGTCGTCTTCCGTCTCGTGGACGGCAAGCTCGGTCGGCGGTGCGGCGAAGAAGAGCCGCCCATTGCCGGCGTCGACGTAGCGCAAGTCGAGCACGTCCTTGAGAAAATCGTACATCTCCTTGGAGTGTTTCGTGTAGAAGATCGCGTGGATGCCGGTAATCACTTCTCCCTCAGTTTGTTTTAGCTAGAGTGAGATCCCGAAGACTGTCCCATGCCGCTCGCGTCTCCGGATAAGGTTGTGCCGTAGAGTGCACCGTTGGTCTTCATGACGGACGCCGACGGGTTTATGCCGTCTTCCGAAGTTTTGCCAAAGCTGTGGAGTACTCGCTCTTTGCCGGACGTCGTGACCGCAAAGACCGTGCCGCAGCTACCGAGCGAAGAATCGCCGGGTGCCTGCGAGCAGTTCGCCAGCTCGACGCCGCAAAGAATCAACATGGCGAAACGCATGATGGGTTAGTGGGGAACGGCGAGAGCAGCAAACTGCTCTGTTAGCTGGTACGTGTGGATCGGTTTCGAACCGCCGGCAGCGAAGACGGCAATCGAGCTCGCTCCCTTGCGGGGAGCGTTTGCGACGTAGAGCCGGCCCGAGCCGTCGAATGCGAGCGCTGCTGGAAAAGGTATTCCGTGGATTGTGCGCCAGAGAGTTGTTTGCCCATTACGATAGACCGTTACAGATCCATGGCCCTTTCTGTCCCGGTCGTTGGCGACGTATATATTCCCGTCCGCATCGACCGCGACCGCGGTAGATGCATGTAGACCGGCAGTGATCGTAAGTGACGGCGCGCTTTGCCCGACCGGATACACCACCACGTTGTAACCACCGCTAAAGAGTCCGTTGAGGACGACCAGATCCCCGTTCGGAGCGACAGCCAGCTGGATCGGAAGGCCAATCCCCTCGTTGATAACACCTGACGGAACGTGCCGTCCGTGCGCGTAGACGCTCACCCAACCCGGAAACACGTCAAAGTTGCCCACGTACAGATTTCCGGACTCATCGAGCACCGGAGAATGCGCGAAACCGCTAAGGCCCTTGAGACTATGCCGTGGCTTCGTCCCGCCGGGTGCGTAAATGCCGCCGGTGCCTTCGATCTGACAGCAGCCCGAGCGATATTGGGCGACGACGAATAAATGTCCGGCTGCATCGGCAACGAGCCCTTTAGGAACACCGGTTATGCCGCTTAGAATCCGCAGCGGATTCACGCTTTTCGCCGCGTACACGCTGACGTCACCCTGGTTTGACGTGGTCGAGTTGCCGACATAAAGATCGCCGGAACCATCGAGCGCAAGCGCGGTGGGGTTTTCAACGTCGCTGGTAATCGCCGCGCCGCCTAACATCTGTACCAATCCGTTCGGCGAGGGACAGGACGAACTAGACTGACACCTTTGCGCCACGTAGGCAAACGGGGGATCGCTCTTTGAAGCTGGTACCGGGTTGTTCTTGGAGGCTAGAGGAAGCGCACTGGACGGCGCGGCGATACGGCCGCCGCAGCCCGACAGCAGCATCGATAAAAGTATCAGAGCGGTACTTACCGGTTTCAATTGCATGGTAACGCCGGTTCGACGGTGCGAAGGCCCGCACCCTATTAAAAACCGTCGCGATAGGAATGGAGTGACAAGCGGCCGCCCGATTGTGTACGTTAACGCGAGTAGCGGGTGAAGACGAAGTCGGTAGCTTTTTGCGGGGCGTGACAAGCAAAGCAGCTGGCCTGTGCGACACGGTCAGGTTTGCCGTTGGTAAATTGGAAGAAACCCCAGCCGCCAGTCGAGGCGTATTTCTTAGAGTCTTTGATCATAAACTGAACGTTCGTCGGTGGCCCAGCCGCGAAAGATGTACCTAGGAGTTTCGCAAGCGCAGCTGCATTCAAGTGTTCTGCCGATGGATCTTGGCGAAACGCGTTGTTGTTCACCTCGGAGGTGACCTGTTTCCAAGCGAGGCGCGCGATCATTGCCCCGTTCGGGAATGGAACCTTCCCTTCACGGAAGGCGCTCATTGCGAGATCGTTGCCCAGTTTGGCGCGAATATCATTGAATGGGGTTCCGAGGATGGCCACGGAAACCAGCCGCCAGTCGCGATATCCCGCTGGGATGGTGATGGGAACTTGAGCTCCGATGCGATGAGCCGGCACGCTCAGCGCCAACCCCGCTGCGGCAGCGCCCGCCACTAGCCAGACTGGAAGCTTAACGATGTGCTCGAGGCGTTTGAGCATCGTAGTAAACCTCCCTTAGCCTCCGCGGAATGTCCGCACGTCGCGGCGCTTCGTCAAGAATACGATAGCCCAGCGAGCTAGGACAAGGAATCGATTCGCGTATCCGATTAGGAAATAAATGTGAACTCCCGCCCACATTAACCACGCTACAAACCCTGCCGATCGCCAAAAGCGAAGATCTGCTACGGCGAATCCGCGTCCCACGACTGCCAGGTTGCCTTTGTCCAAATACCAAAAGCTCGATTGCATCCGTTCGCCTTCAGCTAGCCCTGCAATTAACTTGGAAACAAATCGGCCTTGCTGAATTGCCGGCTGCGCGAGCCCGGGCATCTCTCCCCTACCTATTTTCATCCCGAATACGTTGCGCTTCTCGGCGACCACGTCGGCAGTGTCTCCAATCACAAAGACATTCGGTAGTCCCGGGACCGAAAGATCGGCATTCACCTTAACTCTGCCGCCTCGTCCCGCTTCCGCGTTCAGCCACTTAGCTGCCGGCGAAGCGACTACGCCCGCAGACCACAGCACCGTCTCACTGGGGACGTGCACGCCGCCGGCTACAATGCCGGTGTCATCTACCTGATCGACATGCACGCCGGTCCGAATTTTTACGCCGAGCGACTCGAGATGCTGCTTCGCCTTGACCGACAAGCCTTCCGGAAATGTCGGCAGTATCCGCGGTGCACCCTCGTAGAGGAGAATCTGCGCGATACTCGGATCGATGTGTCGAAACTCGCTATTGAGCGCCATGCGACACAACTCGGCGATGGTGCCGGCCAGCTCGACACCTACGGTCCCGCCACCTACCAAAACAAATGTCATCATCGCTTGAACCTGCTCGGGACTCGCGTGGCAAGAGGCTAGGCTTTCGGCCTTTTCAAAGGCCATTAGGATGTCGCGGCGTATTGCCTCGGCCCCATCGAGCGTATCCAGCGACGGAGCAAACTGCTCCCACCCATCGTTCCCGTAATAATTGCTGCGAATACCTGTTGCCAGTATCAAATAGTCGTAGTGCACGTCGCACGGCTCTACGCGCACGATCCGGTCTCGCGCGTCAATCCCGCTCACTTCACCCATGCGAACGTCGATATTCGCCTTTCCCCTGAAGATCGTTCGCAGCGGCGATGCAATTTCGTCAGCAGAAAGTATGCCCGTTGCGACCTGATACATCAGCGGCCGAAACATGTGATAGCTATGCCTGTCTATGAGGGTGACCCGTACTCGCGCCCTGACTAATCCCTTCGCAGCATAAAGACCCGCAAATCCTCCGCCAACGATCACGACGTGTGGAAGACCTTGCGGACTTTGCAAAAACGCGGAAGCCATCCGTTGCCCTCGTACCCATACTTCTCCAAGAACCCACACCAAGCCGGTCACGGGCGACGCTTGACGAGTCTGACGGGCGGTGATATAGTTAGCTAGCCTAACTAAATAGCATATCGTACAGGAGTAGCCGTGATGCTGGAAGGACTTGCCTTTGTGATGCTTGGCGTGCGAGATGTCGAGCGCGCCGCAACATTTTATCGCGATGCTCTCGGACTTCCGATGACGAGCAGGTTCGAGGCTTTCGCCTTTTTTGATGCCGGAGGAGCGAAACTCGCTCTGACCTCCGAGCTCGAGAGCGGCAACGATGCTCGAGGCCATGAGTGCGTTTTCGCGGTTACCAGCGTCGCGAAAGCGTATGCCGCTCTCAAAGGCCAGATCGAATTCGTCAATGAGCCGCGCCCTGTCAACGATGTTAACTGGGCGGTGAATTTTCGCGATCCTGACGGGCACCTTCTATCGTTGTATGGCCCGCAGTAACGAGCGGCGTCGCGTTGCCGAGCAGCTGCACTCGGCTGCTATTTACGTTCTACGCTATGCACGAGAGGCCGACCGGCAGAGCACATTAGGGCCGGCGCAATTGTCTGCGTTATCGGTACTGACGTATGGAGGACCATGCACGATCGGAGAATTGGCTACAGCAGAGCAAGTGGCGCCACCGACGATGACACGGATTATCCAAGCCTTACAAGCGCGGGGCTTCGTGCGTCTCAAGCGTTCTTCGAAGGACGCGCGAGTGACTATCTGCGAGGTATCGTCCGGCGGGATCGCTATCCTCAAGAAGGCTCGCAAGGCGCGTCTCGACCGAATCGAAGAATTTCTGTCACCGAAGAAGCTCGACGACATAACCCTTCTTGGGAAAGCGCTGAAAGCCGTCGTTAGCCGTTAGGGCCCGACGGGCTGAGGTCAGCCTGCGATGTGGAACGCGAGGAACAAGGCCGCTTGAGCGATCACAAACGCGACCGGGAGAACGATGCCGGCGAGCCGGCGTACGAATAACGCCCGTTCCGCCGAGTGATTAATCTGCAGGAGGTGGGTTCCGACGATCGTGGCGATGGAAATGATGACAAAAATGAAACATGTGAACAAGAGCGCGTCGATATAGGTGATATATTCGGTCCGTGGCAAGAGGTTAGTGGCGGTGATATTAAAAGCGACGACGATCAGAAGTGTGGCAACGGCAGATTGCAGCTGGTCTTTGGTTTTGAACTCCTCGTGCGAAAGCCAGAACGTTATCCAAGAGATAATAACCAGGAGCAGCAGCGGCACGATGAATTTCAAAACGTATGACTTGGAGTTGCGCCGCACCTTGAGGCCAAACTCCACGTCGTTCGCCCGGCTGGCAGTTCCTGCAACGGTACCGAGACGTTCGGTTACGGAGAGCGTCTCCCAGTGCGCGAGACCGACGTAGCCTCGATTCAAGAGCGCCGAGCTGCGCCGATCCGGCTTCAGAATGGTGCGATCGAGGTCGTCGCCGCTGGCTTGAACGACGATGGGCAAGACTTGAGAGTCGAATGGAAAGCGGCGCAAATCCGAGTTCGTCGAGAGCGTTGCGCTAAACGTTTGCGCGTATGTCACGGTTCCGTCCGGCTCGGCATAGAGATCGACGAAGCGGAAATTTGTCGGCGCTGCTTCATTCGTAAACTCAAAGTCCGGCTTCCACATATTGGGAGGCAACTCGCGATAAAGCTGCCCTCGTTCGCGCGGCCGATATCGAAGGTTTCGATCGGTCCATTTTGCGACGAGCAAACCCGTAACTTCCCAGCTCTCCTTCACCTCGTCGATGGCGATGATGTTGCGGATCACAAGGCCGATACGAACCACCTTTGGGTGCGCTTGAGTCGGCACAGCCCCTGCCGCGGACGCAAACGTGGCCGTCTCAGATGCACAAAAGGCTAGAGCTGTAAGCAAGGGAAGGATCGTGAGATAACGTTTGGTCGCCGGCGCCACACTGTCGGATTCGTCGCGTCGGGCGGCCATGCCCCGCAGGAACATCGGTACTTTCGCTTTATTTCCGTGCGTTGTGATAAGAGCGCTTCGATGCATCGTCTGGGCGTCGGGCGTGCCGCTTTTTTGGGCTAGTGCAAGCGGCGCGTGTCTGGCAGACGGCGCAAAAATCACTGGCGGCATCGAGCCGGCTTATACGGCCTGCCTCAGCGCCCCGACCTCGTGCCGCAGCTTACTGCGAACGCAGTTTCGCATCCAGTACAAGCCGATCTCCGTTCGCGGGTTCTCCGTCCGGCTCAGGCTTTTGCGAGGTTATCAGATGGGTCTGGATGATGACAGGGAGGATGGCTCGAGCGAGGAACAGCAGGCGAGCAAATTCGATCCACCCTTTGACGTCATTGACGTGAAACTGCGATTCAGCGCACCAGACGGGCGCGATCACCTCGAGGTTCGCGTCGGTTACGCATATCAGCATTCCGATCCGAACGCCGTGGACGGCTATCACACCCCGTATCTGTCCGGGGATTATTACTTCGGCCCACCCATACCATCGGGTTGGGGCGGCCTGTCGCGTCGATGGGACGTGCTGTTCAAGATTTCGCAAGATCGCTACGCCACAGCAACTCGACTACCCGAAGATCTCAACCAATTCGTAACGACCTATACCATTCCGCTCAACTCCGATGGCTCGACGCGCATGTATACTTCCTACGCACGCGAGTTACGGTTCAGCGGGAGCAACACCGTGCTGACTCCCTCCAATCGTTTCGACCTTGGCGCTACGCGAAACCCGACGCCGTGGCTGGAACTTTATGGGCGGATCTCCGTGTACGGAACACGCGGCGTGCCAGGCACCGGCAAGGTGGTCGTCGGAGTCGACGTCACGATCTGACTTGACGACGGTGCCACAGCCGGCAAAATGTATTTAGGGACGAACACCCGCTGCGGCACGTAGAGAACGCGATCGGAGTAGTTGCCGCCGTAAAATGCGATCAATAGGTCGAGCTTGGGAATACCCATCACGATCTGACCCCCGTTGCCGCCGGCGAAGAACGCATCGACGGTCCCTCCGCGATAGGGATATCGAATGACCCACCACAGGTATCCGTATTGGATTCCGCGCAGGTCATGCTGCGGCGCTGTCGAGTCGGCCGCCCATTGCGCGCTGACGATGCGGCGCCGGTGCCACGTCCCGCCGTTGAGGATAACCTGCCCAATCTTCATAAAATCGCGCGGCAGGAATCGCACACCGCCGCCCATGTACGGCGCTCCGGTCGGCGCGAGATTCATGTAGTACCGGTGGATGTCGAGCGGCTGCGCCAGCAGACGATCGACGAGACTCGGAAGCGGCTGCCGCGCAGCCGTGCTGATCACGTCGCCAACCAGATTCGCGGCGGCCGAGCAGTAGGCGGGATGCGTACCCGGTTCGTACAGCATAGCGAGCCCAAGCGTGTAGTGATACCAGTCGGGGTCCGCGCTCTGAGATTGCATCGTGTCTTCGTTGCCGCGCGAGTTCGAGTCGCTGTCGTTGCAATCGAACCCGGGTGACATCGTCAACAGATTGCCAAGCGTCATTCCCGCCCTGCGAGGGTCGGCGACGGCGGCACCGGGAGTCCCGAGTGTAGCGTAGACTCTGGTTGAAAGCGAGATCGGAATTCCAGCCTCGATCGCAGCCCCCGTCAAGAGCGACGTGAAGCTTTTGCTCGCGGAACGCGTGTCGTGCGGCACATCGCTGGAATAGCCGTGAAAGTACTCTTCGAGAACCAGGCGCCCGTGTCGTGCGAGCAAGACGGCGTGGATATTCGAAGAGTGCACGGAATCGTCTGGCATCTCGGCCAGCATCCGTACGAAGCGCTCGATAAGCGGACGCGAGATGCCCTCATGCTCGAGCGTGTCGACGGGCCATCCGTCGTCGAGCTGCGGTGGGCGATGATACACGTACTGTTCGGGCGGCAGCGCGCGCGCATAAAAGCCGCTGTTCTTAGCTGCCCGAGAGAAATCGAACGTGCGGCCCAGATATGGAAAGTAGAGCGAGAGCGCGCCGCTGTCGCTATGGAGCGTTCCGGTCGCGATCGGCGTGGAACTCGGCGCCGGGGAAGCGCCAAGCAGCACGACACCGTTGGCCGAGACCAACAGCCGATCGGCACTCATGAACAGCCCAGCGTTTCGATCGGGGTTACGAACGAAAGCGCCGAGCGAGCCATCGGTTCTGGGCTGTACGGCAAGGTAGTACGTCGATACGTCCGCAAGCGGCACGACGACGCCAGTCCATTCGTCTACGGCCATGCGTCGCAAATGCAGCGGAAACATGTACGGTTGCAGGATCACGCCCGCACTCTGCGTCCAGAACCCCGAGATGGAGCCGTCGCGGGAGAGTTGGCCGGCGAACTCCGCGCTGCCGTCGGAGAGGCGAAATGCAATTTGCCCGGACTGCGGGCGAAATCGCGCAGACCTTCCCGCGATCGAAGCCGACCACGCGTCGGGCCGTCGCTCGACAGTAAGGAGTCCCCGCGTCGTAGGTCCGAAGTCCAAGCGCGCCTCCCAGACACCAGTGAACGGCGATGGTGCAGAGACCGCGGCGAACAAGAGCAGGGTCAGGCCGAATGCCGGCAAGTGCGCTGCTTTCACAGTGCCTAGGATAGGGCGCCAACTGGTTCCTTGGCCTAAAAAACTTCTTACTGGCCGGCTGCAGGCAGGGCGGGCGCCCCATTTAAAACTAAAAGATTAGTTAAAGACGATTATACGTCAGACGAGGGAACGGACCTGGAACACCTCATTCACATCGGCGCGTTCGCGCTGGACTCCCAGCGGCGGCTCCTGCTTCGGGACGGCCAGCCGGTCGCACTCGGCCCAAAAGTTGTCGAGACCTTGACGGTCTTGGTCGAGAGTGCGGGCGAACTCGTCACCAAAGACGAGCTCATGGAACGGCTATGGCCGAATCAGTTCGTTCAGGAGGCGAACCTGGTTCAAAACGTCCACCGCTTGCGCAGGGTACTCGCGCTGGGCGGCTTGGAGCGAGCCATAGAAACGATGCCTTGTCGCGGCTATCGCTTCGTTGCGGCACTAGGCAAGCCGCCTGTGAAGCCGGCCTCACCGCGCCTTAGGAACCCGTTTCTCTGGGCCTCGGCAGTCGTGCTCGTCACGTTGCTCTTTGGACGACTCGCCTCCCCGCCGGTCCACGCCTTTGCTGCTCTGCATCCGGAGTCGCAGCGAGCCTATGCGCTCGGGCGCTACCATCTGAACCTACGCTTCTCGGAAGAACAGGCCGATCAAAGCGTGCCGTATTTTCACCGCGTCATACAACTCGATCCGTTAAACCCCTTGGGGTACTCCGGGTTGGCGGATGCTTATCTGGCGCGCTTCGATACGGAGTGCAACTCCGTGATGACGAACTGCCGCGGAACTGTGGCGCTGGTCATCGCTAACGCGCGCAAGGCCGTCGCCCTTGGCCCGAACTCACCGCAAGCGCACACTTCATATGCAATGGCGCTCTACGTCTTCAATAAGGATTACGCGCATTCCGACGGTGAGTTTAGGGAGGCGATCGCTCTCGACGCGACCTATGCTCTCGCACATCATTGGTACGGAAACTCGCTTCTCATGCGCGGTCTCTTCGCCGCAGCACGTTCTGAGTACCAAACAGCAATATTCTACGAACCCACCTCGCCTACGACGTACGCTTGGTTGGCGGAAGATGAATACCTGAGCCGCCATTACGATCGGGCTATCCGGTACGCGCGCGAATCGTTGGCACTCTATCCATCGCGTCCGCTTTCCTGGGCCTTGTTAGGTCTCGCTTACGAGCAATCCGGCAACTTAAAATCGGCTCATGCGGCGTTCAGCTTCCTGCCGGGCGCCCTACCGCAGGCATTTGACGCAGAGCTCTACGCTCGCAGCGGAAGGCGCGATGAAGCGCTCAAACAGCTCCGTCTTGCTCGACATCAATCCGGTGGACTTGGCGCGCTCGAACTCGCGCTTGCACGGTACGCTACGGGCGATCGAGCGGAAGGCGATGCCGCCTTGCGCCAAGTCCTTGCCGCAAACTGGATCCAGCGCCGGCTCGCCGAGATGGACCCTCGTATCCAACTTTCGATGCGTTGACGAGCGAAGCGCATGACATGATCGTCCATCTGGTAGACGGAACCTACGAGCTCTTCCGCCATTTCTATGGACTGCGTCGCGTCACCGATGGGAAGCAGCGCCGATTCGGGGCAGTTGTTGGAGTGCTCAATACCGTGCTGCAAATGATCGGCGAGGGCGCCACGCACCTCGGCGTCGCCACCGACCACATTATCGAGTCCTTTCGAAACGGGCTGTGGAGCGGCTACAAAACGGGAGATGGAATCGATCCCGCGCTTCGCGCGCAGTTCGAGCCGCTCGAGGACGCGCTTCGAGCCATGGGGATTCCGGTTTGGGCGATGATCGAGCTGGAGGCCGATGATGCGCTAGCATCAGCGGCAGCAATTGCCTCGCAGGATTCTCGAGTACAGAAAATCTGCATTTGGACTCCGGATAAAGACCTCTCGCAATGCGTGCGCGGGGATCGCATCGTGCAAATCGATCGCCGAAGCAAGGCCATCCGGGACGCCGACGGCGTCCGAGCAAAGTTTGGGGTAGATCCCGAGCTAATACCCGACTATCTTGCGCTCGTCGGGGATGCGGCCGATGGCTATCCAGGCATCGCGGGCATCGGGGCGAAGGGCGCGGCCGCGCTTCTCACCCGTTATGGTGCGATCGAGCTATTCCCGTCGCAGGTCCTAGGCGAGCGGCAACGTCTCGCGCTGTTATTCAAGGTACTAGCAACTCTTCGCACCGATGCGAAACTCTTTGCGGACGTCAACGAGCTGGAGTGGCGCGGGCCGACTGCCGAATTTCCCGCGGTCTGCGAGCGGCTCGACGCCCCCGATCTCCTCGCGCGCGCTACGAGAGCCGCGCAAGCTCGCGCACGCAAACCGTCTCGCTAACCGTGCCGTACGCCCAGGAGCGGACGGGTCGCTTCGCCGGCTTGACAAACGGGCGGAGAATAAGAGAATCTCGAGGAGCCTACCTTGGCAACCAGGGCAACTTAGTGTAGTCTGTAAGCCTCGCGTCGGCCGGTTATGCTGCACACCCGGCCCACGCTTTCCGTGTCGGAGGGTGAGCAGCCAGGCTAATGGCATTCATGAGCTTTCATCGGTTGCCACCGGCGCCGGCGCGTCCGTCGACCGCCGCGACCTCGGTGGCCGCGTCGCGGTCGGTCGTACCAACCGCGGTCGCGCACTCGCCAACGCTGGCGATGGCGAACCCCGGCATCTTGTACATGCGCAGCCCGCTGTTAGGACGTTGGTCGCAGGGGAGCCCGTTGCCGCGCACCAGCTTTGCGCTCCCGGTGCTAATCTCTCCGGATGCCGCCCCAACCGACACGACGCTCTTTGAAGACCCTCAAGATCCATCAAAGAAGCACTACCTTCCAAAATATGCGATTGCGACCGTGGGAAGCGGCGGCGGTCAGACCTACAGTATCTCGTTTGCAGCAAATAGCGATGGATTCGTTCTGACGGTGCAATTGACTGACGTCACCGATGCCTCCCTTACTACCAATGATGCGCGCATCGACGCAACGACCACGCGCTACGTTTTGACGGCAAATCTTCAAGGACTGGCGGCGTCGTGGGACTTCGCTTCGGCGTCCACCAGCGATTCCGCCCTGACGCTGACGCTCACAGTTACCGATCCCGCATCTCGCGATTCCATATATCGTGCGATGACCGACCCTTCGGCACAAGCGAAACTGGTCGTACGCCGCTCCTTTGCAGTCGCCATCCCAGCTCCGCCCGAAGCGGGCGCATCGCAACCTCTGTACCGCGAAAGTCAAACCGCGATCGACTCTGCGCTCCCTTTCACCTTCGACCCCGTACTCGACAAGAACATCTTCGCACTGCTCGGCAGCGTTGGCACCGCACAGTCAACGTGGATCGTCACGCAGGTTCCATACGCTCCCGACAACCGATCGTTTCCGTACTATCAAGCCGCGAGCCAACCCGACCAAATCTACTATCTCCCCGACACCTTCGCGGTCAGCAGACAGCAGGCTGCGCCGCACGCGCCGAACATCACGATTACTTCGACGGGCAACGATCCTAGCTCGCTAGCGTTCACGCTGTCCTTCCTCGCCGTGCCCATTTGGAATCCCGATCGCATTGCAAACGCCGCATCGTGGTGGCAGAAATATCTGCACGCGAGCACAGAGCCGGCGATGCACCTTTTCGAGGCCAGCAATACCAGCTTGCAGCTCACGTTGCCTTCGGCAGATGGCTCCGGCGCGACGACGCTCGCGCCACAGAGCGCCGCGATCATCGACATGGCGGGAGGCATCAGCTGCTCGGTCACGTTGTCGCTCGCGCAGCTGCAACAAGTCTACGCCGCACTCTTCGACGAAGTCAGCCAGCTGCTGTCGGGGATCGTGACGGTCACCGCGGATTCCGACGTCGAAACGATTCACTTCAGCTGTCGAGCGGCAGACTTCGCCGGCAGCGTGCTCGACTCGGTTTCAACCTTCGATCCGGAGCAAAGCCAGTTCAACGTCGTTGTCAGCAACTCGTGCGAAAGCCCGGTTCACGTCGATAGCCTTCCGGCGACGATCATGAGCGGCCCCATCGATCCGGTCACCGGCAACCCGACGACAAAAGTTCAGGACTTAGGGGAGCAGATCACCCCGCCGCCGCCCGTCGATCTTACCCCGCAAACATCGACCACCGCATCCACGGCATCGCCGGCGACGGGGCCCAGCAGCCTGACGCTGAGCATCCGAATGATTCCTGAGAATCTCGGCAATCTCAGCGGGATCCTCGGTCAAGCTCTCGGAGGTTTAACGAAATCGAATCCGCTTCCGACGCAAAGCGGCGCAGGCGGCGGCGTGGTCGTCATTGATTTTGGCCACACGACCGTCAAACCGGACGCCGGCGCGCTTTGGGATGCGATCATGTCGAATCAAGTCGTCGGACCCGTTCAACGCAACGTCAAGGTCATTGCGTTCGCGTCGATGTTCGAGGCGCAGCCGGCAGCGAGCACCTCTTCGACGTCTGCATCGGCAGCTTCCGCGCCAATCAAAGCGGCGCAAGTCGTTTTCGAAAGTGGACAAACCGTCGACTTCGACTCGTCGACCCAGGCCGATGCTTCCGGCCTCATGTCGCAGACCGTGTCGCTTGCCGTTCCGATCAAGGAATACGTACTCGGAACCGGCGACACGTCGTTCTACCGATACCACGTCGATCTGATTCGCGCGACCGGCACCCAACAAGGCCAGTGGGTCTCTTCCAATACCGATTCGTTCTACGTTCAGACGACCGGCTAATGACGGCTTTCGACGGACTGCCTGACTTGCAAAAAATGTCGTCGACGGCGGCGGCGACGACGTTTGCGCCATTCCAGGGCGGAAGTTACGCTGCCGTGCCGCAAGGGCTTGCGCTGGCCGCGGATGCCAACGGAAAGCCGACGTTCACGCTCGACCTCGTCGAACGCGTCGGTGACTTTAGTGCAAGCGGGCAATACGCCGTGCTCGATTTCTCGCTGGCCGGCGACTTCGCGCTCGACGATGCGTTGTCTGCAGCGCGTACTCACGACCCCGCCGCCACGGTTAAGCCGCTGGCGATCAACGCCGGCTTCGCGCGGCTGTATCCGACTAGCGGCGAAGTGGCCCCCACGAGCGATGTGCTGACGCCGATCCCCCTGGGTTTGAGCGGCGCGGACTACGTCCGCTGGACCTCTCGTCTCTCGGCCGATGCTGGCGAACTGATCAAGGGCGCAATTGTGGGGGGCTCCATCTTGCTCGGCGCTCGCGTTGAGTTCGACGCGATCGGCGTCGCGCCGCGCGTTGCCGCCAGGGTGGCGTTTCAAGCGCCGCAACTGTTGACGTCGTTGCTTGCCGGTCGCGCCGGAAGGTCGATGTCGACCGCCGACGTCGTCGCCGCATTCACGGGTTCGCCGCAGAACCTTCCATTGAAGATCGTCGGAGGTGGCGAGCCGGCCGGCGATTTCGCCGGTGCCGTCGCCGATCGGATTTTTGCGGAGTTCGGCACGCTCGTCCCAGCTCCCGAGGTAACGGACCCGCCGTACGTTGTTTTTCGCGAACCGTCGCAACTCGAGGTTGCAACGGTGCAATGGGATCTGAGTCAGCCCGCGGCTGGACGGCGACAGTGGGTCTTAATGTTGGACATCCTAACCGCGCTACGGACTTTTACCGCGGCCAACGGCGTCGACTCGCTCGTTCGAAACGTTACGGTCCCGATGTTGCAAGTAGGATTCTGTAACGTGGTTGTCAACGCCAACCTGCCCCCCAACCGTCTCGGCGTTCCGGCAATCGGCGCAAACGTTCAAGCCGCTGCGAACCCGCCGCTGCGTCCGAGCAGCGTCTCGCAGACGATCACGTTTGAAGAGCCCGACGACAGCGAAGCCTTCCAATTTCGTTTAAGCC
This sequence comes from Candidatus Cybelea sp., assembly GCA_049578945.1. Taxonomy (GTDB): domain Bacteria; phylum Vulcanimicrobiota; class Vulcanimicrobiia; order Vulcanimicrobiales; family Vulcanimicrobiaceae; genus Cybelea. Next base: position 29,436 of record JBAUMX010000034.1, read on the forward strand.
CAACCGAAGCGCTGGCCTATACGCTGTCGGGCTTCGCCGTCATCGCAGCCGGCGAGATGGTGCAAGAGTTCCAGATGCCGTCCCAGCCGCGAACCGACGCATGGGTGCAGCTCGGCGCTGACGATTTCCCGGTGATCTTCGCACACGTCACAGCCGCAGGGCGCTTGTTGACGTTGGCAACCCTGAGCCTAGTGCTCACGTACGACCTTGGCGGACGGTCGTGTCAAGTGCAGGCCGTTCTCAACGCGACGGTCCCCGGCGTCGCAATGGCCGTGCCGCGGAGCGCCGGCGGCGCGTTACTCACGGTCACCGCAACGCCGCTCGACGGAAGCGCGGCTCTGACGCTGCCTCCGATGCCTCCCGGCCGCATCGACCTTGACGTTACCGCCTACCCAGAATACGGTCCACATCGCATCACCATTACGGGAACGTTCAAAACGGGAGATGGCGCGCTATTTTTGGATTTTCTCTCCGACGAGCAGTCGAATACTGCCAACGCCGTGCCCGACCAGCTTTTCCTTACAATCGCCCAGCCAACCGTTACGTGGGGCTTCGTCGCGTCGTCGCCTTTTCGTAGTGGCTACCGCTATCGCAAGTCCGAATCGCCCGGGGTTCCGGCGGGAGCGTGGTCTCCGCTGTTATCACCGTTCGAATCGCTTGCACTTAACGCCGACGGCTCGATGATCGCCACAAGCAGCAACGGTACGCCGGCACCTCCCGCGCAGATTTCTGTAGGGACGTAACCTTCTTTGACATCGCATACGAGGAGATAACCATGTTGACGCTTTATCCGGCCCACTTGATCGCCGGTCTAACCGTTTATGAAGATGACACAAACCCAGCGGTCTTTTATGCGATGCCGGATCAACCGGGCTTCCGCACCGATCCCAAAACCGGCAAACCGGTGCTGAATTTTATTAAGTATTTGATGCCCGTCGACCGGCCGGACGGAAGCAAAGGTGGAGGCTTCTTGATCTTCGATTCCGTCTTTGTCATTCCACCGTCCCAATTGAGCGCGGCACAACAGGCACTCGACAAGCTCGTCCAGTCGAAGGGGATAAAGGACGCCCAGGGCAATCCGGCGACCGCGCAAATCTCGATGCCGAGCTTCACGAGTGGAACGTCGGCGCTAACGCTTCTCGATAGCGGAGGCGCCCTCGTCACCAAGATCGAGAGCCCGGGCAAACCGTCGCTGCTTGGCTCGATGATTTGTTCGTTTACTGCCGAGCTCTCGCCGGAAGGTGCGGCAGTCGTCGAAGCGGCCATGCAAGGTAAGGGCGGTGTCGTGCAGATCGCTTACGATCTAACCTATACTGCGTCCCTACCACCGGTGACGGGGCACGTTTGGTTCGATGCCGTCAAGTTCGCCTCGTTTCATCAGACGATCGATAAAAGTGGAAGCAGCTGGGACAGCGGCGACAATACTGAAAACGAAACGCTGCGCGAATCGTTCATCAACGCTCAGGCCGGTGGCGTTAACTTCGATTTCACCGGGCTTCCTATGACCGACCCTACCGTTGCCAAGCTTCACGACGATCTCGTGAACTGGGGATGGCAGCAGCTCAACACCGCCGTGCAGAACGTGCTGGCGACTTCGTCAGCGCCTGCCAGCTCCGACTCGGCGAGCACTGACGGCAGCTCTTCTTCCAGCAGCAGCGCCGGGGTAACGGGCAGCAGCGTCGGCAGCGATCTAGGTCAGGACCGCAGCGACGACGGGATGGAGCACGTCACCCGAAACGAGTCGAGCTTCGCGTCATTCAGTTTTAACGAGTACTACAAAGAGCGCGACAGCATTGCCTACGAGACGATACAGCAGGGCACGCTTCCCAACGTCGCCAATTTCGAACAATACGCGGAAACGATCAACGCGAACGACCCGTTTTTCGCACAGATCCATGCGACCGTGATGTGCAACGCCGACTTCGCAAAGTTTAACATCGTTAGCGTCGACGTCAATTGCCAGTATACCAAGTCCAACCCAGCGACGGTCGCTGGTTTTACCTTTAAGACACCGGACGACGTGCTGAAGTTCGATTCGGATACGACCGGTGGCGACATGCATTATCAGTATCAGTTCAATGTAAACTACGCCGACCAGAGCAAACCGTACGTTTCGCCCGCGTACGTTACGCAGAATACGGTAACAACGCTCGACGTCGGCACGATGGGTGTGTTGTACGTCAACTTGACGGCGAGCAACATCGATTGGACGACGGTTAAACAAGTGCAAGTGGCGTTGCAGTACCCGGACACGGATCCGTCGGGCGCCGGCATCAACCGTGAATTTGCCTTCGACCAAAACACGCGCACGGCCACTCTCGTCGTGGTCGTGCTCAAGCCGATCGACAAACAGTACACGTACACGGTAACGTACGTGTTGACCGACGGGACGCAGGTCGTTACTCCTGCCAAACAAGACAACACTCAAGACTTGTTCATTAACAACATCTTCATTCCGCAGACGGTGACCTTCCTGAGTGAGGGTGACTTCACCAACTCGATCGACAACATTTTTCTGCGCATGACGTACACCGATTCCGCGAACAAATACCAACAGACTAGCGAATATCAGTTTAGCGCGGCCAACCGCACGCACGACTGGACGTTTTTGGTGATCCCCGGCGCTCAGGGCCAAGTCAGTTACACCGGGGTAGTATCGTATAAAGACGCAACTCAGCAGAACATCCCCGAAACCACGTCCACGAGCACGTTGATCACGTTCGGGCCGCCCGACCAAACGATCGTTACCGTAACGCCCGATCCGGCGCTGCTGGATTTCACCCAAGTCAAGCTCGTCCAGCTCGAGTTCCAATATTCGGATCCGGCCAACAACCTAACGTTACAGCAAGAGATCGTTCTCAAATCGACCGGAGCGACTCCGCCGTCGTGGACCTTCTACACGAAGGACCCGACCAAAGTGGCATACACGTACACGGCTACCTACTACATGGCGAACACGCCGCCGTCGGTGATTAAACAGCCGGCAGTGACGAGCAGCGACACCGACCTCGTTCTCAGCATGCCCTCCTAAGGGCGGAAGAGTAAACGTACGATGCTCTACTTAAACCCGCCCTACTTCGTGATCAACGGCGTCTCGGTGTTTCCGGATGACTCCGACACGCTGCAGTTCTATTACCTGCCGATGATGCCGCACCTCACGATGGTCACCAACGCGACGACCAACGTCGCGGCGCCGCAAATTCAACTGATCGAGTACGAAGGGAGCGCCGGGACGGGCGGCTTCATCGACTTCGATGTGAACATCGGCATCGATCCGGCGGCGCTATCAGAGGTGGCTAACCAGGTCGAGCGACAGCTAAACCTCAGCAGCACGCCGCGGCTGTCGCCGGTCACGTTTGTCGACGGTGCCGTGAAGCTGCTGATGCTCGGCGCGGAGAGTGCCGATCCCACAACGGCAACGGGAACCGCCGGTTCCTCACCCGCGGCGACATCTTCCGCAGCACCCGCGACGGCGGTAGCGACCACCGTTCCCGCGCCGGCCGCCGGCCCGCAGTTCGTTATCAAGATTGAGAACGCGGCCAAGCCCGCCCTGTACGGCGATAATCAGGCCACGTTTTCCGTGCAGCTCGACCAGTACGGCGCGACGATCATGGAACAAGCGCTCCAGGGCCAGCTCGCGCCGATCGCCGTCATCTACTCACTGCAGTTTCTTGGTCTGCGCCCGGCGTTCCACGTCCATCTAACCGCCGACTGGAACCGCGTGCAGACATATCTCGACAGCGAATACAGCGGCGGCTTCTTGTTCTTTTCAAGTCAGATCGAGAATACGGTCGACAAGCTGATCGAGGACCACGTCATCAACATTCAGGTCGACACGTTCGTCACCGATTCAGACTTGGGCAGCACCGGAACGTCCGATCGCGATCGGGCCGTATCCGAATGCTACGAGCTGGTGAAAACGAACTTCTTCGAATCGAGCTTAGCGCCACCCACGCCCGGCCAGCCCGACGACTGGAGCAAGGCCAATCAAACGTTCGACAACATCAGCGACATCGCGCTGACGGGAGGGGCCGCGGCGATGGCGTGCTTCTCGTACAAGTCGGTCAACTTGTCGCGAACCGACCAAAAGTCGTTGGATTTCGATCTCACCGAGCGAACAGCCGTCCTTCGCACGATTTACCCGCAGGCGCACCTGTCTGGACTGCTCGCGGAGCTCCAACAGAAGGGCATCAGCCTGTCGCAGTTCATCGTCAAGGTCGATCTCGACAATCCGTTCTTTGCACGCCGCACGGTTAGCGTGCTCTCCTACGCCGACTTTCAAGATGACTCAATCGCATCGATCGATGTAAATCTCACTTACAACGGCAACGTGCAGTCGGTCTCACTGACCGCCAGCGGCACGGCGACTCCAGTTAACTGGAGCAGCGTGCTGGTGAACGGTCAAATGCAGCGCCCGGTAAGCTACAACTATATCGTAAACTTTAAAGACGTCGACACAACCCAGCGACCCGGCAAACTGACGAGCGGGAATCTGTTCGTCATCGGAGACGTGCTCGACGTCGAACCACGAAACGATCTGTACGGCGTTACCGTCGTGCCGATTCGCGCGTTCGGCTTTCCGTGGGATCGATATCCGAGCGTTGAAGTGGAATGCCGGTATGTCGACAAGGCCAACGGCATCAATTTGCAGCCCAGTGCTGTATTGACAAGCAGTAATCAGGAAGTGGATTGGTCGCTCTTCATGTGCGACACCTCGGCGCGAAGCTTCGACTACCAGTTAACGTACAGTCTAGCCGCCGGCGGCACGACCGTCACGCCGTGGACAACGACCAACGACGGTAAGATCGACGTCGTCGACCCATTTCCTACAAAGATTACGCTCACCGTTTTGGCGGCGTTGGATTGGACGGCGTTCACCGAAGCGCTTGTTTTCGTCGCATACCCCAGCAAAGCGGCGCCCGTCGTTCAACAAAGCTTTACGTTGAATCAGGCTAATGCGACTGCTCCACCGTTTGAAGTCGATCGCCAGGATCCAACGCAGAATTTGATCTACTACGAAGCTCGACTCGTGCGTATGAACGGGCAGGTGTGGACGATTCCCGGGTCGGTGACGTCGGATCAGTACCTCATTCTCCAGGACGGTATGAAAGGGCATCAGATCGTCTCGATCGTCCCGCAGCAAGTCGATTTCGCCGCCAACCAGATCGCTTCGATTGACGTCGGGTTGCGCTACGTTGACCCGGCCAACTCGCTCAACGCGACCGAGACGGTTTCGTTCACGAGCGCAACCGACGTTCGGAGCTTTGCCTACGACTATCTCAACGATCAAATCAGCGCCCAGTATTCAGCCAACATCAACCTAACCAACGGCCAAACCAAAAGCATTGGCTGGACGCAAATCAGCGGCAACGTCGTCACGATACCGCTCGGTCAGCTGAGCTGAATCGAGCCACCAAGCGAGGGTAGCATGCTCCTGTTTTCCAGCGGTACGTTTACGGTCGACGGCATCACGGTTTTTCCGGACCATGCCGACCCGAATCAATTCTGGTACCTCCCCGGGCCGGTCGGACTGGAATCGGAGGCAGATAGCACCGAGCCGCAGTTTCTTTTGATTATGTACGCTCCCGACGTCGCCTCATCCGGAATCAAGGGAACGGGTTTTCTCAACGTCACGCTGGCTTTAAAAATCAGCGATATGACGCAGTCGAAAATTGTCGGCGAGATTCGCACGCAGTTTCCAAACGTGTCGGAACCGCTCCTCTCGCCGGTGCCGTTCGACGAGGGAACAGTGCAAATCGTAGCCCTCAACATGCAGGGTAGCGGCGGAACGACCGCCGCTCCGGGGACGGGGCTAGCCGTCGAAAATATTATGGGAGCGAGCAATCCAGAGCTTTTCGGCAACAACGACGCGATCTTTGCTCTGACGCTCAGCGAAGAAGGCGCTACGATCCTGCAGCAGGCTTTTACCGACGATATGACGCCCGTCGGCGGCATCTACAATCTGAAGTTTACCGGCGTGCTGCCTGCGCTGGACGTGAAGATCACGTGCGATCTCAAGCGTGCGTACGACTCATTCAGCGTCGACCTGACGGCATCGGTCTATTTCGTTTCCGCGGGCATCGATGCCACGTTTGAAAAGCTGCGCCAAGACGGCGTCATCAAGATCGACGTCGTGAGCCTCAGCAGCGACGCCTCCACCGAACAGCAAGAGCAGTGGGCCTTGAACCTGTTCAAAGATCAAATTATGTCGCAGTGGTTCTCGCCGAGTCTAAGCCCCACGACGGAAGCCGCCGCTGACGCTTCTTCGATGACGCTCCCCAGCACGACGGCGGCGGGGCATCCGTCGGGTGGTTCGACCAGCGCACCGGCGGGATCGTCCGCGGGCTCGATGACGAGCGGTTCGGCGACGCACTCGACGATGGGTTCGGGGTCTTCAGCGTCGACGGGGATGACGTCGCACCCGTCGAGTTCCGCAAGTTCAATGGGCGGCGCATCGACGTCGTCGACGATGGGAAGCACGAGTACGCCGAAGCCGGCCGCGACACCCCCGGGTTCGCAGGGGTCGAGCGTGCCACATCCGACGCCCGCGCCTAGTGGCAAGCCGGCCACAGGCGGCGCCGCTTCAACGCCGGCGAATCAAATCGCCAAAGCCGCGGGCACCGCCGCGGGAGCGTCATCCGCGGCCTCACCATTCGGCGTCGCGCTACGGCTCAAGTACGTCTCGCAAGACGAGCTGAAGACCGTCGAGATGGAATTCAATCAAATGAGCGCCGTGCAGCGCGTTTACGCTCCGCAAGGCTATTTCGGACTCATGCTTCAAGGCATCGACCAAAGCAAACACTTCCTGAAAGTCGACGGGACCGATCCATTCTTCAACCAGTTCGCCGTAACCATCAATCCGCCGCGAGATTTCACGGGAATCGGTCTCTCTTCGGCGCACGTGGCGATCGACTACGGCGATCCTACGACGCCGAACGCGAAGCACGGCGAGTTTGTGTTCGATGCGACGCACCAAACCCAGCAAATATGGAACGTGTACGAGGGCTTAATCCAGCAGACGACCTACGCGTACACGGCCGACTATTCGTTTGATCCCGAATCGGGTTGGCAGGGAGAACAGCTCGAATACGTGCTGCCGGCCGTCACTACCGAGAATCGCCTGTTAACCCTCGATCCATACGACTTTCTGGGTTTTCTCGCGTTGTCGATTACTCCAGGAAGGATCGATCCCGACGTTGTCGACCGGATCGAAGTTGCGCTGCAGTATACGGCCAAAAGCGGCTGGAAAAGCGCGCAAACGTTCGTAGTTCGACCCGGGAGTCCGGCCCAGACCTGGAAGTTGAGGCTCGCTGACAAAGACGATAACACCTACAGCTACACCACCAGCTGCTACTTAAAGGATGGCACGCTGATCGCTGCCCCAAGCGTGACGTCGACGGCGAGTGCGATCGTCGTCAGCGATCCGTTCGCCGGCGCGCTCGACTTGACGTTTGAGCCCGCCTTCGATGCAACGACGGTGAAACTCGCGATCGTCGAGTTTTCGTATCAAGACGCGCCGAATAATTACAGCCTTCTCAAGACGTTCCAGATGGTGCCCCCCGCTCAACCTTTCTTGCTTCACGTTCCGTTGATCGACCGTACGCAGAACCAGTACCAATACCGCGTCACCCTTCTTAGCACGACCAACCAGCAGACCCAGGGCACTTACATAACGGCCACCGATCCGCTCGTCTTAGTCGGCGCCAGCCCGTAGAGCCGAGCCGTTGTCCGACGCAATCGCGGATCGATCGCTCGAGGTTGCCGAACGAATCGCCGCACGCACGACGGGCCGGCCAGACGATGTGCGTGCCGCCGTGCGTTCCGTCGAAACGTGCATCGAAGGATTCCGCAAATCGGTATGGCCCGACGTTGCCTGGCAATTCAGCAGTTTGAGCACGGACGGTTGCCCGTTACAGTTCGCCTTCTCGACGATAGACGACGTGATGCGATACACCGTCGACGTAGCGGGTCCGGAGCTTTCAGAGGCAGCACGGCTCGCTGCTGCGTGCGAGTTAATCCGTCGGGTCGGCGGCGCTATCGTCCCGGCGGAGCAACGTCGCGCCTGGGAGCAACTGCAGTCGCATTATCCGTTGCGCTGGGGAGCGTGGATCGGCGTCCGTCACGACGGTGCGTCGATACGCTCGAAACTCTACGTCGAAGTTCCGCGCGCGATGCGTGAAGCGGGTCAACATTTCAGCTCGGCCGTCGTATCCAGCAGCCTGCTGATGATGATTGGCTACGATTGCCAAACCCAGTCGGAGGAATACTATTTCCGGCAACCGCAAATGGACGACCACGAACTCGCGGCATTTCTCGGGTTCATCGGCGATACGGCGCACCGCCGGGCCACGTTGGACGCATTCGCGGAACTCTGCGGCTTGCCCGCGCGCGCGGCGCTTCACTGGGTGAACTTCGGCTACAGCGTACCGCGCTCGCCCGACCGGGGGGCGGATTTCGTGATGTTCGTCCGCTCGAGCTCGCTTCCAGATGTCGGCAAGATTCGGCGCCTGTTCCTGAAACGCCAGAAGCGACGCGGCATGACGTCGTTTTATCGCGACTGGTTTGAGAATCTTCCGAAGGAGCGCTTACCCGATCATGAGATCGTCAGCATCATCGGACGCGAAATCGACGAGGCCACGGAGCTGCGCATCGGCATGAGCGCGACGGCGCTGGCTCGGCTTTGAAAGGCACTTGCGGCGCAGCGCGGCGGCCGTCAAAAGCGCTGATAATGACGTTGCAGTTTTTGATCGACCGGCAAAGTGCGGACGGTGCTTGGCGAGACTTCCTGCTCAAACCCGGCCGATCGGACGCATGGGTTACGTCCTACGTCGGGTTGAGGCTGCTTCAGATCGAGAGAACATTCCCGTTTGAGGGCTTGAAGCGGGCAATCGCCACCGCGATACGTTTCGTCGAGCGATCGCGCAACGCAAAGGGCGGGTGGGGATACAACGCGATCTGCCCTCCCGATGCCGATTCGACCGCCCACGCGATCCTATTTCTACACGCCGCCGGAACGCCGACGACTCTGCGCGATTATAGGGATTTGTCCCGATTCCAGTTGCCCGATGGTGCGTTCGCCACCTATCGGCGCGGCGATGCGCTCGAAGGATGGTGCCGCGGGCATCCCGACGTGACGGTGGTCGCGCTGCGCGCACTTGCCGCGGTCCTTTCGCCGCGCCACCGTATCCTTCGGTGCGGTTACGCACGCCTCGCCGCTTATCTGAAGCGCCGCGAGCCGCTGGCTTCATATTGGTGGCCCTCTCCGTGGTATTTAGCGAGGGAACTCCGCGCGCTTTCGCGCGAGCATTCCAGCGCGCCAGTATTCGAACTGCCTCGGCTCGGGGTTACGAGCGATGCCGGGTGCTTTGCGCGGTCGCTAGCGATAGAGTTTGCAATGTTGCACGAGGGCGAAACGGAAGTCGAGCCGCAGGTACGAGCGCTGCGCGAGATGCAAATCGAGGATGGGGGTTGGCCGTCCGAACCGATACTCCGGGTGGTTAACCCGCGCTCAAAAAGACTCAACGACCGTTACGGACGGCGCAGTCCAGTCGTTGCCGACGACCGGCGCATCTTCACCTCGGCGACAGTCGCCGCAGCGCTCGCGCTAGCAGAATCTCGCGAGCAACGTTCGAAAACGGGCTTTAGGGGTCTGGAAAACGGACGTGGGAAGTTGTATACTGGCTGGCATTCCGTTCATTTTCGTTGCGGCGCCCGCCACTACGGACGATATCCCGGACCTGTTGATCGCGCTGGCTGCAGGCGCGGCACCGCCAAGGCGGTGGCGCCGATTTTGTAACACTCGCGGCACAAAAAGGTGAGGTGAAGGGCGATGGTTTTCCAAGACGACTCGAGTGACGGCACGTCTGATGACAGCACGTCGAATAGCGGCACGTCAAGCGACAGCACGACGAACGGCAGTACTTCAAGCGACGGCACGACGAACGGCGGCACGTCGAGCGATGGCTCCATGGACGGCGGCGTCTCGAGTGACGGCGGATCAAGCGACAGCAGCGTGAGCGAAGATGCGAGTAGCGACGCTGGGACTACAAGCAGCACGACGCCGGTCGACTATAAGGCCACGGTTCCGATACCGAGCGGCATCAATTCGGGTCTCTCGTTTGCCTCGCAGGCCACGATGCTCACCAATTTAGGTAATCCCGGAACCCCCGACCCCGGGTGTGGCCCCGTATCGGCAGCGCTGCAACCGTTGATGAAAACGGCCAATGTCGGTCCCTTCCAGGTCACTGGACTCGGGCCGGCCGTCGATGCGCTTACTCGCGTCTTTTCGGCCGTGCAAAGCGCGAAGCCCGACCTCTATGCGGTTCTGGGCACTGCCGGCATGCTGTGCGTGCGGTACGTCCGCGGCTCGACGACGAATTTCTCAAATCATGCGTGGGGCACTGCGATCGACATGACGATCGGAGGCGTGCTCACCGCACGCGGCTCGACGACGGTCACACAGGGTCTCGTCGATCTTGCACCGTTCATGGCGGCGGAGAGTTTCTTCTGGGGAGCGGGCTTTAGTCCGACCCCGGACGGTATGCACTTCGAAGCCTCGAACGAACTCATCTCGCAGTGGAAAGCGAATGGGACGATACCGTGACGTTTGACGACGACTCCTCAAGCAGCGTCTGTTCGAGCGACGCCTCATCGAATGGCGACACATCGTCGGCCGCCGATTCTAGCGAAAGCGTTTGCAGCGCAGATCCCTCAAGCGATGGTTCGACTGACGGCGTCTCGAGCGACAGCGCCACCTCGAGCGATGAATCGGCGAGCGACGGCGGTACGACTTCTAGTTCGTCGAGCCAAGCGGTAATCGGCGGCTGGAGCGACGCCGTCGCGGGCGGCTGGAATAGCGGTGCGCGCGTTCAGGGCAACGTGCAGCGCATTCCGCTACAGGGTCTCTCTTCGCTGAATCAAGATCCGGCGCGCAATCCCGCGACAACCGAGTCTGCGGCGGGCCGCGCGATCTTGTGCGTCCCGTCTACACTCGACGCGTCGCAGCCGGTCGAAGTGCTTCTTCATTTGCACGGGCATAACATCGGGCTGCGGCAGCGGGTCGCGTCGAGCCTACCGGATGCGGGAACGGTCCACGACGTCTTGATGGACCAGATCGAAGACCAGCTCGGAAGCTCGGGGCGGCCGATGATTGCGCTTCTGCCACAGGGTACGTTGTCGTCGGGATTCAGCAATGGTACGAGCGCCTTCGATTGTGACGGGTTCATTACTGAAGCGCTCGGCGCGGCCGTAACCGCCGGTGTTTGGTCGAGCGCGCTCGAAATTTCGCGGGTAGCACTTTCGGCGCATAGCGGCGGTGGCGGCAGCGTCGCGGTCATGGCCGCACAGGCCGGACAACCGCATTTCCCATCGAAAATCTGTGCGCTGTTCCTCTTCGAGGCGATCAATGGTACGAACGAACTGTCGAGTGATACGGCGTATATCACCGCAAAACTCAACGCCGATCTTGCGAACTTGAACGCAGCGTCCGATAAACTACAATACCTGAAATCGAGCTTTCGGCTTCGAGGAGTCTACAATCCGCAGGACGACTCACCTTCGGCGAATTACGCGGCGTTATATCCGGCGCTCCGTCAGAGCATCGCAGCATGGTTCGGGCGGAATGCGTCGGCTATTGGAGGCGTCGGATCTGACACCTACAACGCGTTCGTAGCAAACTATCAGATCGTTCAACCGTCGCCGTACGTACAGCATGACGGTATCGTCGGCGGAGGTAACCTCGCGCAAGCGCTCGCGATGCTGACGTAGGTTCCACCAATGATAACTACCCCGATTGATGTTGGCGAGGCACCGCGCAGGCTCGTTCTGCGCAACCATCAATCGCCGGGAGACATCGTCATGCTTACCGCGGCCGTCCGCGATTTGCACTCCGCATACCCGGGGGCCTTTCTCACCGACGTTCGTACGTCGTGCGGGCAGCTATGGGAAAACAACCCGTATGTCACGCATATCGCCGACGACGAACAAGAAGCCGAGCAGATCGAGTGCCACTACCCCTTGATTCATCGCAGCAACCAGCTCCCGAATCATTTCGTTGAAGGCTTTACCGCCTTTCTTTCCGAGAAGCTCGGTCTCGCCATCAAGACGACCGCTTTCAAGGGCGACATTTACCTTTCACCTCGCGAGCGAGCTTGGATGTCGCAAGTGCACGAAATCGTCGGCGTCGCCCTTCCATTTTGGGTTATCGTTGCCGGCGGCAAACGCGACTATACGGTCAAATGGTGGTCCCACGATCGCTTTCAAGCGGTCGTCGACCATTTTCGCGATCGGATTCTTTTCGTCCAAGCCGGATCCGCCAAAGATCATCATCCACGCCTGCGCGGCGTGATCGACCTGGTCGGCAAGACCGATCTGCGCCAGCTCGTGCGATTGATTTATCACACGCAAGGGGTGTTGTGCCCGGTGACGCTCCACATGCATCTCGCCGCCGCCGTCGAGGTCAAGGGCGGGCGTCCCAAAAACCGGCCCTGCGTCGTCGTGGCGGGTGGGCGGGAGCCTCCGCACTGGGAAGCCTATCCGCACCATCAGTTCCTCCACACCGTCGGCTCCCTCTTGTGCTGCGATAACGGGGGCTGCTGGAAAGCGCGAACCACGCCACTGAACGATGGTGACGCAAAGGATGCTCCGGAATCGCGCTGCGTCAACGTAGTAGAAGGGCTGCCCAAATGCATGGACATGATTACGGAATCCGAAGTGATCGCGCGAATCGAACGGTATTTTGAGGGCGGAGCCGCGCGATATCTCACGCCCATCGAAGCGCAGGCGGCGGCCGAGTCGCTAGGACGAGCATGACCCAGACCGAGTGGGAAGCGGAGTGCCGGCGCCGCCTGACGATTAACGAAGGCGAACGCGATCAGATGTACCACGATTCCGTTGGCGTGCCGACGATCGGAATTGGTTTTAACCTGCAACGCGACGACGCAAGGGCGATTTTAGGAAAAATCGGCGCCGACTACGATGCCGTTATGGCGGGAACGCCGCTGACCTCCCAACAGGTCGCGGATCTGTTTGCGTATTCGTTTGCGCCCGTCGTAGACCAGGCGCGGGCATCGCTCCAACCATTCCACTTCGATTCGATGACCGACGCGCGAAGGTTCGTTATCTGCGACCTGGTTTACAACCTCGGCGCGGCGGGTTGGAACGGCTTTCTCGATACGCGCGGCGCCATCGACCGCGCCTGCCACGCGGGTAGAATCGTGGACACGGCCTCGGAGCACGCGCTGTTCGGTACGGCTGCCAACGACCTTATATCGTCGTTGTGGTACCGGCAAGTCGGCAACCGGGCGAAGCGGGACGTCGCGATGCTTCGGACCAGCAACTGGTGCGACCCGAACGGCGATGGATCGGAGTAGATAGCCCGTCGCGGGTCTGGAGGGCGCGCTAACCGAATCGAGGGACGTGTGAAGAACTGCAGACCAGTTGCATTAGCCACGTTTGTGACGCTCTTCGGGGTTACCACGGCGCTAAGCACAGCGGCCACCAATTCGCTCTCGGCGACGACTCCGGCATCGAGCAGCGATCCGCTTTCAATCTCATGCACTGCAAGCAGCGCTCCGAGCGAGACCGGAACGGCCAATTACTACCTTGTACTCAAGGCGCAGTATCAGAACCACGGATCCCAGACGATCGCGCCGATAATCATTCGCTTTGACTTCCGCGACCAAAGCGGAAAGGTCATCGCTTCCCACACGGTGATCGATTCGACCGGCTTAGCGCCTCAGTACGGCAACAACGGTCAGTGGCAATCAGTCGGTTATCCCACAAGTGCGGTATCCCTAACGTGCAATCGCGTCTCGAGCAATCGGCTGTGACGCATCACCGTTGGCTCCTGGTCTCACTGGTCGTATTCGTTCTCTCTGCGGGCGCGGCAATATACTTGGGCCTACAGAACGGCACGATCCAGCAGGCGCGTTCCGCTGATGACCTCGTGAACCGCGCGAACTCCAGTAAGCAGCCGGTAAATTTTCTCGTTTACCCTGGCGAGAAGTACAACAACGTCTGCAACTCGGACACGGGGGTGCCGCAAAAGCTGGGCGCGGTTGCGTCGCCGACTCCGGCCCCGTTACCTACCGGACCGCCGGACGCAATTGCGAAGAGCGTTACGGTCGGCGACGTTCTGCAGGTCACCGTTGTATTCGCGTGCGCTTTTAATGACCTTTCGGCGGTTGCGGAGATGCGTAATAACGGGGTTGAGTTCAAGCCCGAGATCGCGGCGCTCGATTTTGACGTGGCACCGGTGATGGCAGACGAGCTTGACGGCCGCGATTTTTACTGCGTCATATCCCCGAACGATTCCGTATGTGCAAATGGCTCGACGACCCCCGTCCAGGACCTAAAGTGGACGTGGTTCTTGCGACCTCGCTCGGTGGGACGTCATTTCGTTCGGATTGACGTTTATCAACGCAAGATCGTACGACCGGGCCAATATGTCGAGATTGCTCCGCGCTGGGTGAGGGAGTATTCTGTGGACGTCCGGCAACCGTTCACCAACGAAATCGCGCAGTGGGCGCCAGTCGTTGCCGCCCTGGCCGCATTATTTCCGGTGATCACGTTCGTTCAAGGAATTCTCGCGCGCAACCGGCAGCGAGCCGGCAAGGCATAGCGACGCTCGCGTTGACATCCGTTCGTAAATTATCTAATATGACCGGGCTTCGCTTGGGCGAAGGCGCTTTCGGTGCGGCGATTCGCGCCGAAATCGAGCGCCGGAAGAGTGGCGTCTTCACGGTTCTTGCGTTGGCGTTGCCGCTGCTGGATGTTTCGCCGGCTCCGCTCGATTCGGCAGCCTCGCCCGTACCGCTGACGACATCGCCGTGCCGGATCGGCCAAACCCGCCAGCCGGCCATCTGTGGAACGCTCACCGTCTTCGAAGATCGTGAGGCTCGCGCGGGACGCACGATCGGCATTCACTTCATCGTGGTCGAGGCCAAGCACCCAAGTCATCGCGCGATCGCGTTTAATCCCGGCGGTCCCGGCGCCTCTGCGACGGCCATGGCGGCCGATTTCGCAGACGCGACGAGCGGAGCAATTGCGACGCTTCGCGACCGCTACGATTTGTTGTTCGTCGACAATCGCGGTACGGGTCAGTCGGCCCCGCAAAATTGCGACTTCGCGCCAGCGGCTCACCCGGAACTCTATTTCCGTCAGCTGTGGCCCGATACTCTCGTGCAGTCTTGTCATGACCGCCTCGCAGCGCGCGCGAATCTGAGTCTATACTCTACCAGCGTGGCGTCCGATGACTTAAACGACGTGCGTGCCGCTCTGGGCTATCCGAAACTCGTCTTGTTCGGCGGATCGTACGGTACGCGATTCTATTTGGACTACGCTCGCCGCCATCCAGGCAGCGTCGAAAGCGTGGTGCTCGAAGGCGTTGCGCCGCCTCACTTCGACATCATACCGCTGACGATGGCCCGCGGCGCGCAAACGGCGATCGATGGCCTCGAACGAGCGTGCCGCCAAGATCCAACCTGTTCGGCGCACTTTCCTCACTTTGCCGAACATTTTGGAGCCGTGGTGCAGCGCTTTGACTCCGGCCCCATCACGCTGGACGTACGAAACCCCGTCAGTCATCGTTCGCAGAAGGTGCAACTCACCAAAGAGGTCTTTGTGGAGACGATCCGCCACCAGATGTACTTCCCAGCGGGTGCCGCGTACATTCCCGTCACGATCGAGCGAGCTTATCACGGCAATTATCTGCCGCTCGGCGAGATGGTCAGTCAGATGTCGCTCTTATTCGCGAACCTCGTTCAGGGTAATGGGCTGAATCTTTCGGTGACGTGCGCGGAGGACATTCCGTTCATTACCGAAGCGGATGTTACGCGAGACAGCACCGGGACGTTCGAGGGCGACCTTCGCGTGCGGGCGCAGCAGCGCGCGTGCAAGTTCTGGAACGTCGATCCGGTGCCGGCCGCCTTCGTGGACCCGGTACGCAGCGACGCGCCGATCCTCATGATTTCAGGGAGCGACGATCCGGCAACGCCGCCGGAGTACGCTCGCGCAGCGCTCGCGTACTTGCCCCACGCGCGGATGTTGCTCGTTCCCGGTGCATCACACGATAGCGACTTGCCGCCCTGCGTGGACGCAGCCACCGTAGCGTTCGTCCGAGCCGGTTCCGCTGAAGGGCTCAATCTGAGCCGCTGCGCGGCGGCGTACCGCAGACCATCGTTCGCCACACTGGCATACGACGAGCCGGCGGCCGGCGAAATTCACGCGCAGACCGAACGATTAACGAAGATTCTCGATGAGATATTGCACGGCCGAATCGATCGATCGCAGTTGACGCCTGCGCTTTCAAGGCAGTATTCGAATGCGGTTCTCAAAGGGCTGGCATCGGATCTTCAAGGCCTGGGTGAACTGCAAGCCACGGTCTTCAAAGGAGAGTCTGGATCGCCGAAGGCTCGGGTCTACAAATATCTTCTGCGTTTTGCGCAAGACAACGTGCTCGCGACCTTTACGCTCGACTCGTCAAGCCGCATTGAGGCCCTCGATTTTTCAGGCTAGGTGGAAGCCCCGCGCAGCGGCCCCCCACTATATCCGCTAAGCTCCTCCAATGCCCGGATTGTCGACAAGAAGTAGACGACGTTTGGGTTCTTAATCTGGCGAGCACTCAGATGCCGATCGACTCTTCGTATTGGTAGAACTTCGGGCGCCGCTGAGGCTCTCGAGCGGCGCCACGATGAGGACTTTTATGCCCAGAACGTCGCGCTTTGGGCCGGCTCTGCCTGATAGAGGCGGACTTCGCGGACGCGTCCACCGGCTAGCGTGAAGATTAGGACCTCGGCCGCCTTCAGCTTGCGCCCTTTTCGGTCGCCGGTGACGTCGCATTGAACGAAGACTTTGTCGCCGAAGGCTGCCATTGTCGATGGTATGGAGCGGAACGTGCCGGCCGTTTCTTGGCCTATCTGCGCGAACATCGCGAAGATCGCGTCGCGGCCGTCGTAATTTCCAGCAAGTATCCCGGTCGGCTCGCCGCGCCATCCGTCAGCGTCAAAGAGTTCGCTCAGGGTCGCCATATCAGAAGCGGCGAATGCCTCGAATCCCTTTTTAACGCGGTCGATATTATCGATTTCGACGTGTGTGGAAGTCATAAATCTCCCCCTTCAAAGAGGCTTGGAAAGCTGGAAAGTTCTACAAGTTACTGGGCGAGCCTGCGATCAACGGGGCTATTCTGGTGCGACCCCAATTGTGTCCAGCTGAGAATTGATCGATTTCACCGCCGCCTCAATGGACGCTCCGTCGCCGGAGTCAGCAGCAGCGGCTTTGTTGAGTTGGGCTTGCCACGTGATCAGCGCGGGTTTATCAGCTTCCGTGGCTCGCTCCATCCACGTGTCGCTGGTCCTCACCTTGCGGCAATCGTCTTGCTTGGCCCATTCCTCACCGATCCGACGCCCGAGGGACGTAAGCTGGGCGGCCACCGCAGCGTTTGTGCTTGGGTCGGTGACGTGCGCGAGGATCTTTTGACTATCTGGGAACCAGCCGGCGTACCCCCGCGTGCCGAAATAAAACGCGTGCACCTGCCCCCAATACTTGCTCCAACTCTGCCACTCCGACTCACAATGGTCCGCCTGCCAAACCGCGTGGAACGAATCTTTCCACGAATCGAGGGTCGCAGCATCGTCGGCAAGACAGCAGGCTCGTGCGATGAGAAAGATCGCGAACGCAAGCGGTAATGCGCGCAGTATTTGTGGCGCTCTGTATCGTGAGATAGGCATCGAGCGCTTGGTTCTGCGCCGGCCTCCGGTTTCCCCGTGACCCAGGAGGGCCAAGGTAGACGGCTAGACGTAATCCTCGAGCGTAAGGTCGACGTCGCGCGTCGCACCGTCTTTACCCTTGACCACCAGATGTTCGACGGTTCCAGGTTCGGCCAAGAAGAGCTCCCGAACCTGACGCAGCGAAAGACCCGAAGAGCCGTTAACCGATACGATCGCATCGCCCTTGATCAGACCTGCATTTGCCGCCGGCGTTCCGGGGCGAACGTCGATGATCGTTATTGCACCATTATTGACGAGGAAGACTCCGCTGTGATCCCAACGATCGCTCGCGTCGAAGTCCGCGTTCGGCGCGAGCGTCATGGTGAGCTGACGGTAGTCGAGCGTCATGGTGAAGCGTTTCCAGACTGCGCCGCCGACATTGCCACCGATGAACGGCATCGCCAGCCCTCCTTTGCTTTGCGTAGTATAATCTCCGACGAGACCGCGAAGCGTCAGGCCGCCGAATGAAAGCGTCCGCACGCGCCCGAGCCGGCCAACGCTGGGGCCGCCGACGCCGAACCCATTGACGCCCGGCGCGGTAAGCGTTGCCGGTACGACGCTCGGATGCGCTTCGACGAACGGCGTAAATAGCGAGATCGAACCGCGAGCACCAGTATCGAGCGTGCACGTCGTCGGCACGTTGTCGATACTGCACGTGAATTGTGGCAGCGTGCCGTACAGAATAACGGGTGTGACCGTCGCATCGGGTGGAGGCGTATACGAGCCCGGCATATGAAACACGACCTTCTTATTCCCGTAGTCGAAGGTCGTCACGAAGCGCGAGAGTACCTCGTAGCCGATCAACCCGTCCATTTGCATTCCGTGCGCCATACCTAAGCTCTTTGCGATCGGAAGCACGACAAAGACCTGATTGGTGATCAGTGCGTTCCCGACTCGCAGCGTTTTGATCGCTGCGAAACTAGAGGCTGAGCTCGCACTGCCCACGCCTGTAACCTGTGTCGCTCCGCCGCTGACCACGCCGAGTGCCTTGGAGACTGCCGGATCGATGATGTTTGCTCCGCCGGTGTCGAGTTCGAAGTGGAACGGCCCCTTACTGTCGAGCATGACGTCGAGATACACGTGATTCTCGGAAACCTGGATCGGGACGGAAGCCTGCGTCGCGCCGTCCGCTATCGAGAAATCGTGCGGCGACGATCTCGGAGCAGCCAAATGGGCGGCACCGCCAGGTGGATTCGCCTCGACACTGGTCGCCGTAAACGAGGTACTGTCGCCTGCGTTCGTCGACGTGTCGACGCGATAGGGAATCATGAGGCCGGCCACCGGCTTAAAATCCGCCATGGTGATGGTCGTCATTATCGGCCCTGCCGTCTGAACCGCCTTGACCGGCAGATGCGTTGCGCGATCGAACCAGACCTCGATCGGTAAGTTGGATTTCGGCGGTGTCACGGTGAGAACGTCATAGCTCTTGCCCTTCTCACTCTTCGAACCGCCCCATGCGACGGTTGCACCGCCATAGCTCGGCGTCCAGAGATCGTAGTTACCGAAGTATGCTTGATTGACGGCACTCGAGCGCCCGAGGACGCTTCCGTCGACGATCACTAATCCCGTTTGGTCGAGATTCCAGTTCTCGTTGCCGTCCCATCCGCTGCCCCCGCCAAGAGGCGGGGCTGAAAAAAGCGATGCCACCCGGATGCGGCCCATTTCATTCCAGCTATCGCCGCTGCCCGAGAGCCCGTCCGCTACGACGCTGCCCTCGGCATGGACGACTCCGATCGAACGCAGGGCATAGCGGTGGAGAGCGACGCCTGATTGGCTTATGAGCTTTCCAACTCGCGGATCGCCGGCAGCGTGCGATACTTGCGGCGCGATTGAGAGCAGCACCGCTAAGCTCGCGATAACGAACAAAAATTCCGGTCCGAGCTTCTTTCCGGGCTTGAAATACCCGACCATAGATAATATATTATTTGCGTGAAACTGCTGATGTCAACCCCCGATCTCGTCGTTGAGCGACTGCGTGACGAGATAGTAAGCGGGCGGCTCCCGCCCGGGGAGCCCTTGCGGCAGGATGAGATTGCCCTATCGTTCGGGGTGAGCCACGTTCCGATTCGTGAAGCCTTCCTCAAACTTGAAGCTGAACGGCTTGTCGAGATTCGACCGCGTCGCGGGGCAATCGTCGCGGCGCTTTCTGCAGCTGAACTCGAAGAGCTTAACGAGATGCGCGCGGCCTTGGAATGCTGCGCACTGCGCGTCGCAGCACCGAACCTTACTGACGGCGATTTGCGGAAGGCGGCCCAAGTGCTGGATCGCATCGATCACCAGCCGGAGCGTTGGGCCGGCCAAAATACCGCATTTCACACTATTCTCTACAAGCCCGCAGAGCGACCGCGACTGATCGCCGAGATTCTTTCCCTGCAGCGCAGCGTCGAGCGGTATGTTTATCAGGAAGTCAAGGTGACGAATAACCTTGCGGACTCACAACGCGAACACCGTAAATTGCTCGAGCTCATCTCACGAGGAAAAATAGACGAAGCATGTTCGCTCCTGAATGACCATATTCTCGAACCGGGGCGTATCCTGGTTTCCAAGTTGCGCAAAACGGGCCACGCCTAGACCGGTTGGCGTCAGAACTCTCCCGCCAGATCGGTGTAGATCGAGATGGCGGAAAACGCGCCCCCGTCAACGACGATCGGCACAACCTGGGGCAGGCCGACCTTCTTCTGCGGCCGCGCCACGGTCTCGCCCGGAACGTTCGAACTATACGCGACGACGAAATGGCTCGCACTCTTCTGGGGTCCGCCGCCGTAGATCGAGCGCACGCTATCGTAGGTGCTTCCGACGTGAGTCGAGCCTCGTCGAATAGCCGGAAATACGGCGATGACGGTCAGCCCTCGTGAACGTTACTGGATGCGGTATACGTCCTCAGTCCCGTCTGGATCAACGAGAGAATGCACCGAGGACTCCACGTTCGGGTAGCACTCACCGGCGCGCAATGTGACGCGATCCTGCTCGTTGCTGACGACATCCCGCACGACGCACGCATCCATGTAGTCGCTGATGGCAGTGTGCTCGAATAGGGCGACGGCATATCGCCCCGGCTCGAGATCGACGTCGCTGAAAAACCCTCGCCCGTCCGTCTGCGTTTCAGTCCAGAAGAAGTCCGACGGCCGCCAGAAGGTCACTGCCACGTGGCGCATCGGCTGGCCGCTTCGATCGAGAACGTAACCGGAAACGCCTCCCGGATCGGCAGCCGTGGCTATGCCACGACTAGTCGCAAACAGTGCGAACAGTATTGCCCAGGCCGAGAACGCTCGCGCCGTACGGGGTTCCATGAAGCCGCAGCGCACCGGGCGATCGCGTTGTGACGCTTTTATGCGTGCTCGTGGGTTCAAATCGTGACTGCCGAAAGCGGTCTGCTTTCTCGGCGACACTCGCGGTTGGTCTTAGGCGCCATCCGACACGCAATGCCCGGAATGCTTGAGTGGAGAGCAGCAGGGCTACGTTACAAGAGCTGCAGATCGAGCTGGATACGACGAAGCGCAAATTTGGGTTTTAGGTGCCGGGACTGACCGCAAATCCGTACGACCACGGGCCGGCTGCACGCGCCGGATTTTGAACCACGAGCTGACGTCCACTCGGATACGCAAACTCGGCCGGCGTTCCGGCGATGTATGAAAGGCTTTCCGCGATATATGCGGGCGCGTAGAAGCGATTCCCCAGCAGCGCGAAGAATTTGAACGCCGTCCCCCAACCCGTGCCGCCGTATTGAATCGTGCTCGTCGGTTTCTTCGAACCGCTCGCGAAGGTCAGAATCTGATTGAGCGTCGCGTCGTCTTGAACGTTTTCGACGACGAGATCGCCTCGCGTCGTCACTGCAATCCCACCGAGTTGCGGTCCGCCGGGTACCTGCAGGTTCAACGCCTTCCCTTTCGTCGACTGGTAGGCGTACTTGATCACATCGCTCTCGACGAAGCCGCTCGAAGGATAATACGTGTACGTCAAATAGAGGTTAGCCTTCGCGTCGACCGCCACCGCATTCGGACAACCCGGAAAGTCGCTGATGATCCGCGTCGGCGTCGTGCTCCCGCTCGCGTATTCGACGACGTTTCCGCCAGGGCCACTCCCCTGTTCGCAACCACCGCCGCCGGCGTTCGCGAGATTCGCCACGTAGAGCGTGCCGTGGTGATCGACCGCAACGTCGACCGGCGCGCTTAGCCCGTCGGTATACGTCTTACTCGGCTGCGTCGCTCCACGCGGGAAGACTTCGACGCTCGGCGTTCCCGACGCGAGCGTCGCGATCGCAACGTAGAGGTTCTGCGCAGCGTCAACAGTCAGACCCAACGCGACCGATTCCGACGGAAGCACGAGCGTTCCGGAGGGCTTGAAACCGCGCGCGCCGAGTGCCGAGATTGCGACGATGCCGGAGAACGGCTGCGACGTGTAGACGAGCGTCTCGTCGCTGCGGCTCGAGTTCCAGCTGTGGTGCGCCGTGTGCGTTGCGGAGAGCAGTCGAGCGCACATCGCAGGCATCAACGGCAAGTTGAACGCGCAGCGAGCACGCAGGCCGGGCGCCGCGCCATGCGTGGCTCCCGCGCAGACCATGAGGATTGCGGCGCTGAAAAGAATTCTGGTACGCAACACTGCTGTCTCCTTTACTTTGCCGGTTGAAAGACGGAGTCGTCGCCGGTAATATTGTAGACGCTCCACGCGGGCTGGGCGTGCCCGGATAGGTAGCCGACGATGGCCGGTGCGTATCCGAACCACTCCTGGCCGCCGATCAGCGCGAGCGAGAGCGGCGCGCTAGCAATCAGAACGTCTCCCGCGTTCGATACCGAGAGCATCGTCGGTTCCGCGATCGTGCTTTCGGAATTATATGGCGGCCCGGGCACGACGATCGTGCGTGACGGCGAAGTGGACCCACGCGAGTAGACGCTGACATTCGACGAAGCGCCAAAGTAGTTGCTGACAAAAAGATTGCCGCGGCGATCGAGTGCGACGCCAACCGGCCGGCCCAAGCCTTGTAAGTGGAGCGATTGCGGCGTCTTCGAGCCGTGCACCAGCTCGAGCACGTCGTTTGCCGAGCTGTCGGCGATGAAGAGATCGCCCGCTTTGTCGACGCTCAAGCCGTCCGGACCGCTCAGGTTTTTCTTGATCGTTTCGCTTGGAACGCTCTTTCCTTTGGGGAAGACGACGATCGAGCCCCAATACTTGTTGCTCGCATAGACCGTTCCGGTGGAATCCACCGCCACGCCCGTCGTCGTGTTGAGCCCGGTCTTCAGCACGCGACCCGGCGACGTGGTCCCTCGCGGATACTCTGCGATCTCGCCCGCTCCACTCGCATCAATCTGAGCGTTGGCGACGTAGAGCGTGCCCTGCGCGTCGACGGCCATTTGCGCGGGATCGGATACGCCGTTGAGCTGGCCGCTCGGCGGCAAGAATCCGCGGCGAATGTCGCGCAAGTTCGCCGAGCAGACCCAGACCGCGTTATCGTCCTCATCGGAGACGAATACTAGCCCGTCGTAGCGGCCGGTGGCCTCTGCG
>JBAUMX010000035.1:0-28680 GCA_049578945.1 Candidatus Cybelea sp.
ATGCTATTCCGTTCGAGCACACGACGCGCTACGCGCGCGGGCGCATCTTGGATCGTTTACGCGACCTGCCCCCCGGACGCCGGATCTCGCTGCTCGACCTGCACGACGCTATCGGTCGCGCCGTCCCGGGGCGCAGCGTCGAGGAAGTTGCTACGTTGGTTGACGCGCTCTCGCGCGACGGTCTGGTGACGCGCGACGGGAGCGGCGTGGCGCTGCCAGAATAGCACGGCACCAATGCCGCGCATTCCTTTTCCGAAGAAGAAGGTTCCGCGTCGCGTAGCGATCGAGGAACTCGCCATTCTCGAGCGGATTTATCCGCACGCCGTGACCGCGCTCGAGTACGAGAGCGAGTTCCAACTACTCGTCGCCGTGATTCTCTCGGCACAGACCACCGACGCGCGCGTAAATATGACGACGCCCGCGCTTTTTGCCAAGTATCCAACGCCTGAAAAGCTCGCTCGGGCGCGACAGGCCGACGTCGAGAAGATCATCAGATCGACCGGCTTCTTTCGCATGAAGGCCAAGAACATCATCGCGTGCGCGCGCGACGTCGTCGAACGTTTCGGTGGACGGGTTCCGCGCGGCCGCGAGGAACTGGAGTCGCTCGCAGGGGTCGGGCGAAAAACGGCCAGCGTCGTGATGGCGGCCGCTTTCCAGGAGGCGGCGCTGGCAGTCGATACGCACGTCTTTCGCGTTTCGCATCGTCTCGGTCTCACGCTCGGCACGACGCCTCGCCAAGTGGAAGAAGACCTGACCAAGCTGGTACCGCCCCCGAAATGGGGCGACGCAACGCACTGGATGATCATGCACGGCCGCCAAGTTTGTAAGGCTCCGACTCCCCAATGCCCGCAGTGTCCGGTGAACGAGCTCTGCCCGACGCCTCGCATCATCGCAACCCTTCGACGGAGCCTGTCCTGAGCGAAGCCGAAGGGCTCAGGGTGACACGCTTCGTCTTCGCGGTAGTCCTTGCGGCGTTAGCGATGCCGATTAGCGCTGCCGCGGAGCTCACGCTCGATAGCGTTTATACGAAGGAACCGCCATGGGGGCGCATGATCGATCGCGTCTCTTGGTCTCCGACCGGCAAGCAGTTTCTCTACGTGCGGCGCAGCCAGGATCCAACCGAAGCTCTTTCCCTGATGCTCTGCGACGCCGCAACCGGCGTTTCACGCGTCTGGCTCGCACCGGGCGTCTTCGGCGGCAAGGCAGCGACGCCCCAAGTGCTCGATTGGTCGCCCGACGGAACGCGCGTCGCACTGCTGGCTCACGGGGCGCTCTACTGGGCGGCGATTGCCAACCCTCGACCGCGACGAATCGCCGCCGATGTAGACGATGCGCTTTGGTCTTCGCGGGGAGATTCCGTCGCCTACTCGAGCAACGCCGATCTCTACGTCGCAACCTTGCGAAATCGTCTGACGATTCGTCGCGTAACGCGGGGCGGCGTGGCGGGGGACTTGCTCGACGGAACGCTCGATTGGGTCTATCCCGAAGAACTCGGGATCGCGCATGGATTTCGCTGGGCGCCCGACGGTTCGCAGATCGCGTATCTAACGATGGACGAGCGGCGCGTTACCAACTTTCCAATCGTAGACTTCCTCACCGTTAACAACGACGTCGACCGCGAGCGCTACCCGCTGGCTGGTCAAGCCAATCCTCGCGTGACGCTGCGCGCGGTCAACGTAGCAACGGGTGCCGATCGCCTGATCTACGATGCGTCGCGACGTGACGAGTACGTCGCGAACTTCGATTGGATTCCTCATTCGAATCGGCTCGAAGCCGAGATCCTCGATCGAGCTCAGCACAGCCTGCGCTTCGACGTCTGGTCGAACGCGCGGGGCGCGCCCACCCGAATCTACTACCAAATCTCTGCGAGTTGGGTCGACGTGCAGCCGCTGCCGTTCTGGCTGGCCGACGGGCGATCGGTCTGGCTGCTGGATCGGCAAAGGACGGCCGGGCTCTACCTGCGTGCTCGCGATGGCTCGCTGCGCTCGCTTACGGGCGCGTATCGCGTCACCGAGCTTTACGGCGTCGGGAAGAACGCCACCGTCTACTTCGGCGCCGCATATCCCACACGTCGAGATCGGTCACTGCTCGCGATCTCCCTCGACGACGCCGCGTCTAGCGTGCGAAACCTAACGCCTGCGCCCGGCTCGCACGAAACGGTCATCGCACCGACCGACGATCGATTCGTCGACGTTTACAGCCGGCTCAACGATCCGCCGCGAGCCGATCTCGTCGCCGTCGCGTCGCTCGCGGGCAAGATGCTGGCGCCCGAAAGTGCCGCGTTAAAAGCACAGCTCCTGCCGGTGCGGATGCTCGAAATATCTTCTTCGTATGGACCGCTCGATGCGATCCTCATCGAGCCGCCCGGCTTCGTAGCGTCAAAACGCTATCCGGTCGTCACGTATGTCTACGGTGGCCCCGACGCTCCCACCACGGCGGATCGATTCGGCGGGCTCTACGATCAGTTGCTGGCGCGCGAAGGAATCGTCGTCTTCTCAATCGATGGCCCGGCTTCGCAGGTGGATAGCGACCAGCACATGCGGCTGCTCTTTCACAACTTCGGCCCCGGGTCGCTGCTCGGTCAGGAGATCGGCGCGCGTTATCTCGCGTCGCTGCCGTACGTGGACCCCGCGCGCATCGGCATCTGGGGCTGGAGCTTCGGCGGATACGAAACTTGCTACGCGCTCACTCATAGCGGGCTCTTCAAGGCCGGCGCGGCGGTCGCGCCGGTCACCGACTGGCACTTCTACGATACGATCTATACCGAACGCTACATGGGTTTACCGAACCAAAACGCGGAAGCCTACGCGCGCAGCTCGGTTCTTAATGCGGCGGATCATCTCAACGGCCCGCTGTTGATCCAACACGGAACCTCCGACGACAACGTTCACATAACTAACAGCATGGAGCTCGTGGAGCGCTTCATTCTGGCGCGTGAATCGCGGGTGCTCTTTTACCCCTACCCGCGTAAGACCCATTCGATCCGCGGCTTGCCCCAGCAGCGTTCCGTGTTCGCGCACATGCTCGACTTTTGGAAGAGCGTCCTGAGCCCGGAGTAATCGCTAGAAATCGGTATCGGGGTTTTCGTACGAAATCGGCTGGTTTAGAAAGTATTCGGCACCGAGCGTGGTCGGGACCGACGTAAAAGGCCGCGGTTTCTTCAAGAAATCAAAGCAGTCGGCGAGGTTGTCGGAGCGTAGATCCGTCGTTCCAAGCGTTCCGAGATCGAAGATTTGTTCCGTGAACTTCAAGATGCTGCCGAACTCGTGCTGACGATGCGAGATGAACCCTTTCTTGGCGTAGGCTCCGATCGCAATCAGCGGCACTCGAAAGCCGAGTTCGTAGGCGTTGTACTGGGGAGGCTTTACGTGATCGTACCAACCGCCCCAGTCGTCCCACGTCACGAAGATTGCGGTAGTGTCCCAGTACTTGCTCCTGCCAATCGCGTTAACCACCGACGCGACCCACTGGGGCCCCGTTCCGTTCGTCGCTCCGGCGTGATCCGAAGCCGCCGCGGTGGGCGTTACCCAAACGACGTTGGCAAGAGTCTCGTTTTTGATGTCGGTGAAGATTCGCGACGGCGGCGCGACAACGTCGGTATCGAAATGCGGGCTGTCACGAATGTGCTTGATAGCGTCGGGCCCACTCCAAAGCCCTGGGCCAAGATGAGCCTGGTACCAGCGCCAAGTCAAGCCTTTCTGGAGCACCAAATCGGAGAGCGACGGGCGATCGAAGCACGGAAAAACCTGTTGATCCTCGGTTCCGTTGCCGTCGATTAGGAAGACGAGTGAGCCTTGCGGCGAGTCGCAACCTCCGGTGAAGTGTTGTCCGGGTGTCAGCGGATTCTCCGAGGCGCGAAACCGGGAACCTTTCGTAATCGTTGACGTGCCGCTAAGGATGTACTGATGCGCGGGGAAACTCGGCCCGGCTTGCGTCGAGAACATGCGGTCGGCGAACGCGTAGTTTTCGGCCAACGCGAAGTACGGCTTCACCTCGGCCGGGGGCACGAACGCATATGCGCGCCGATCTTGCGGGGGACAGTGGAAACGCTTGCCCGCGCAGTTGGAGCGCTCGAGATTGAAGCCGTCCATGTGTCCGCCGTCGTACGCGGTGTTAAAGGCCGAGTGCTGATGACTGACATCGAAGCGAGCGGTGAGCTTGACGGCTATCAAAGGCACGTGCTGACCGGCGGTGTTGATACCGAAGTCCGCCGTGTCGGCTCCGCGTAATCCATGGAAGAGGTTATCGGTCGTGCGATTCTCTTGGAAGATTATGACGACGTGACGCACCTTGCCTAAGCCGAGCAACGGCTGCACTCGGTTCTCATTCTCGTTCGGGCTTTGCAGCGCGTACTCGGCCGCCGCCGGTGGCATCGGCAGAGCTCCCTGCGCGACGCTCCGGGCGCTCTGCGTTTGCTCGCAGCCGAAAAGCCCTGCGATCAGCACGCCGAGGATGAGCCGGGTCTTCAAATATGACACGTCTAGAGTTTGGCTCGTCCGACCAGCGAGCGAGCGATTACGAGCCGTTGTATCTGCTGCGTGCCCTCATAGATTTGCGTGATCTTCGCGTCTCGCATCATGCGCTCCACCGGATAATCCACTGAATATCCGAAGCCTCCAAGCACTTGCACCGCGTCGGTGGTGACCGACATCGCAACGTCTCCGCATTTCAGTTTCGCCATTGCGGCCCATAGCGTAACGTCGGACGTGCCTGCATCGCAACGCCTGGCCGCTTCGTAAAGCAACAGACGTGCCGACTCCACTTCGGTCTTCATGTCCGCCAACATGAACCCGACGCCTTGATGCTGGCCGATCGGTTTTCCGAACGCAACGCGCTCCTTTGAATAGCCGGTGGCGTACTCGAGCGCGCCGGCGGCGATTCCCAATGCCTGCGCGGCGATGCCGGGCCGCGACTTGTCGAGCACCTTCATCGCGATCTTGAAGCCTTCGCCTTCCTCACCGAGACGATTGGCGGCCGGCACCTCGCAGTCGGTAAAGATGAGCTCGACCGTCGGGGAGCCGCGAATTCCCATCTTTTTCTCGACGTTACCGACCGTGAAGCCGGGCGTCCCTTTTTCAACGACGAAGGCGGTGACGCCGCGCGAGCCGGCAGCCGGATCCGTAACCGCAAAGACGCAGACGACGTCGGCCACGCTGCCGTTGGTAATCCAAATCTTCTGACCGTTGAGAACGTACGCGTCGCCGCGCTTCTCGGCGCGCGTATGCATCGAACCGAGCGCGTCGGACCCGCTCGAAACCTCCGTCAACGCGTAGGCAACCAGGTGCTCGCCCGACGCAATCTTCGGCAAGAACCGGCGTTTCTGTTCGTCGCTACCGCCGATAACGATCGGGAGCATTCCGAGTTCCTGCACGGCGACGATCAGCGCGCTCGAGGCGCATGCCTTGGCGATCTCTTCGACGACCTTCACGTAGGTGAGAAAGGTCCCGCCGAGACCACCGTACTCGGCCGGAATCGGTATGCCGAGCAGGTCATTTTGCGCGAAGAGCTCCTTGACGTCCCACGGAAACTCGCCGCTCGAGTCAATCTCGGCGGCGCGCGGCGCGACCTTCTCAGCGACCAATTCGCGGACCATCGCGAGGATCATCGCCGCTTCGCCGGTAGTTTCTAATTGAATAGGTGCGCTCGTCACAGTACAAACGTTCCACGGAGGCAGGGTTCGTTCCGTCGGCGCATTAGGGCGACATGGAGAAGGTTTACGTCTCCAGTGCCGAGGCGGTCGCCGACATTCCATCGGGGGCCTCGATTGCCGTGGGCGGCTTTGGCTTAAGCGGAATTCCGCACAATCTGATCGAGGCGCTGCTCGAGCAGGGCGCTACCGATCTGGTCACCGTCTCGAATAACTGCGGCGTCGACGGTTGGGGGCTGGGAGTGCTCCTCGACCACAAGCGCATACGGCGAACGACGGGTTCGTACGTCGGCGAGAATCGGGAGTTCGAACGCCAATATCTTCGCGGGGAGCTGGAGGTCGAGCTGGTACCCCAAGGGACGCTCGCGGAGCGCCTGCGAGCAGGCGGCTGCGGCATCCCGGCCTTCTACACCCCCGCGGGTGACGGCACGCTGGTAGCTGAGGGCGGCTTGCCGTGGCGCTACCATCCCGACGGCAGCGTGGACGTAGCCTCGCCGAAGAAAGAGACCCGCCTCTTCGACGGTCGCGAATACGTTCTCGAGCACGGCATCGTCTGCGACTATGCGCTGGTCCGCGCCTCGGTCGGCGATCGAACCGGAAACTTGATCTTCAACAAGGCGACTCGAAACTTCAACCCGCTCTGCGCGATGGCAGGCAAGATCACGATCGCGGAGGTCGAGGAGCTCGTCGAGCCCGGCGCGATCGATCCTCAGAACGTGCACTTGCCCGGCGTCTTCGTGCAACGCATCGTTCACGTCGGGCCGCAAGGGAAGCGAATCGAGCGCGTGACGACCAGGAAGAAGAACGCATAATGGCACTGACGCGAACGCAGCTGGCGGCACGCGTAGCGCAAGAACTGCGCGACGGTCAGTACGTCAATCTCGGCATCGGTTTGCCGACGCTCGTTCCAAACTACGTTGCGCCCGAGGTGACCGTCACGCTGCAGAGTGAGAACGGAATTCTCGGAATGGGACCGTACCCGGATGAGGACGCGGTAGATCCCGATTTGATCAAT
Organism: Candidatus Cybelea sp.; assembly: GCA_049578945.1. GTDB lineage: Bacteria > Vulcanimicrobiota > Vulcanimicrobiia > Vulcanimicrobiales > Vulcanimicrobiaceae > Cybelea. The sequence goes on from JBAUMX010000035.1 coordinate 6,663, forward strand.
GCCGGCAAGGAGACGGTCACCGTGCTGCCGGGGGCGTCGTTCTTTGACTCGGCGCTCTCGTTCGGAATGATCCGTGGCGGACATATCGACCTCGCGGTGCTCGGCGCGATGCAGGTCTCCGAGCAAGGCGATCTCGCCAACTGGATGATCCCCGGAAAGATGGTCAAAGGCATGGGCGGCGCGATGGACTTAGTGCACGGCGCCAAACGCGTGATCGTCATGATGGAGCATGTAGCAAAGGGAAACGCGCACAAGATCCTGCGCCATTGCTCGCTCCCCCTGACCGGAAAGCGCGTGGTCGGTCGCATCATCACCGACATGGGCACGATCGACGTAAGTCCGGACGGTCTGATTCTGCGCGAGCTCGCGCCGGGCGTGACGATCGACGAGATCCAAGCGGCCACCGAGCCGAAACTTCACGTCCCGGTCGAACCGATGGTCATGGAGATTCCGCAACTTGCCTAGAGGAGGAACCTATGCTCGGCAAATGTCTTAATCTGCGCCGGTGCGCCTTCGCGGTGTTCTTCGCACTCTTTTTTGCTGCGATGGGGGCCGGAACGGCGCTCGCGGTTCAGAGCCACATGGAGAGTGCGCGTTCCTATCTTCAGTCAGCGCTGAGCGAGCTGAATCAGGCGCAGTCCAATAAAGGCGGTCATCGCGTCAACGCGATCAACTACACAAAGGACGCCCTACACGAAGTGGGTCTGGGCATCGAATACGCCCAGTAACGTAAACGTCGGGACCGGAAGAACTCCACCCGTCTAGCCGGGCGCAGAATGTAACCGGCCGCCTGCCGCGAAGTGTTGTTCAATCACTTTTCCAACGAGGAATCATATGCGTTTCTTCAATGTTATAACGACCCTAATGCTCTCGCTTGCGATCGTTACGCCGAGCGTCGCTTTTGCGCAGCAGAGCCCGACCCCCAGCCAAGTTCAGACCGCGGTTCGCAGCGCGATCCAGGCCGCGCAGCTCACCCCGCGAGAGAAGATGCAGATCAAACCGATGATCGAGCAGTATCAGCAGCAGACGGCCAATGCCGACGCGGCGACCAAGAAGTCCGCGAAAGAGCAGCTTCTAAAAGGCATCTACGGCGTGATGACGCCCGATCAACAAGCCAAGTTCAAAGCCTCGCTCAAATCCTCGCTCGGGAGCGCGGCCTCGCCCTAGCTAGGCCGACATGCCCGCAAACTGAGTCCGGTACAGCCGTGAGTAAAGGCCGCCGCGAGCCAGAAGCGTCGCGTGGCGGCCCGATTCTATGATGCGGCCGCCGTCAACCGCGAAGATGACGTCGGCCGCCAGTACCGTGGAGAGCCGATGGGCGATGACCAAGCTGGTGCGCCCGCGCATGACGACCTCGAGCGCCCGCTGAATGGCGGCTTCGTTTTCGTAGTCGAGCGAGCTCGTCGCTTCGTCGAGAATCAAAATGCGGGGGTCCTTGAGCAGTACGCGCGCGATCGCGAGCCGCTGGCGTTCGCCGCCCGAGAGTTTATGGCCGCGCTCGCCCACGACGGTTTCGTAACCGTTCGGGAGCCCCGCGATAAACTCGGCGATATTCGCGGCGCGAGCCGCGGTCTCGAGCTCGGCGTCGGAAGCGTCCGGCTTTCCGTATCTAAGGTTGGCCGCGATGGTGTCGTGGAAGAGGTACGTCTCCTGCGTGACGATGCCGATGTTGCTGCGGAGCGAATCGAGCGTTACCTCCCGCAGATCGTGCCCGTCCACGAGCACGTGTCCGCCCTGCGGATCGTAGAAGCGCGGGACGAGCTGCGTGATCGTCGTTTTACCTGCGCCTGAAGGACCGACGAACGCCGCGACCTCGCCCGGCCGAACATGAAAGGAGACGCCGTTGAGTACGTCGCGGTTTCCTTCGTACGCAAAGACGACGTTCTCGAATCTGATGTCGCCGGTGACGGCGGGTAACGCGACCGCTCCAGGTGGGTCGTACTGTTCGGTCGTCATATCGAGATAATCGAAAATGCGCTCGAAGACCGCGAGCGCACTGACGATCTGCACTTGGATGCCCGCCAGCGATGCGGCGGGGCCGTAAAGCCGGCCTTGAATGAACGAAACGAAGGCTACGATGACGCCGACTTGCAGGCTCCCAAAAATGGCGAGCCAGCCGCCGCCGAACCAGACCAGTGCCGGGCCGACGACGACCATCGCCGTTACCGATGCGATGAACCAGCGGCCGACCATCGCTAAGTCAATCTCGAGTTGCATCAGCCGCGTTCCGACCTGATAGAATCGCGAACGTTCGTAAGCTTCGCGCGCGAACGACTTGATGAGGGTGATTCCGGAGATCGAAAGCGTCTCTTGCGTGATCGACTCGATCTCGTCACGCTTCTCGCGCGTCTTCTTGCGGATCTGGTACATTCGGCGTCCGACCGGACCGAGCGGGAAGACCATCAATGGCACGATCGCGACCGAAATCAGTGCGAGTCGCCAGTTCCAAAAAAACATCGCCACCGCCGTCGTGGCGATGATGACGACGTTTGTTACGATGGAGGTGAGCGTACCGGTCACGACGTTATCCACGTTGTCGACGTCGTTGCTGACGCGATTCATGATCTCGCCGGTCTTCGTGCCGGTGAAGAAGTCAAGGGGCATCCGGTGAAGGTGCGCGACAAGGCTCGTGCGGATGTCGCGCATGATGCCTTCGCCGACGACCGAGTTTAGATAGCCCTGAAGCACGCCGATCGCTGCGGCGAGCAGGGCCGAAGCGAGGATGATTCCTACGTCAATCGCGAGTTCGCCGAGATTCTTTCGCGGGATCGTGACGTCGATGATCCGCGCGATGACGAAGCCGGGCACGAGGCCGAGCGCGGCGACCACGACGATGCAGCCCAGTACCGTCGCCTGTTGGCGCCAATAAGGCGCGAAGAGCGCGCCGAGCCGCTTCCAGTCGACGCGCCGCTTCACTTTTGGCCTTTCGGGCTGGTAGATGTTCGACCACATCAGCCCGTGCCCGGCCATCATACTTCGACTTCGCTCAAGACTAGTGGGGAACCGTCACCTGATGAAGCGAGACCTTATTACCTTCGAGATCCTCAAAGGATGTGATCTTGCAGACCGGGGTCGCATACGGATCTTCCACGGTAAGGCCTTTCCCGCGCAAATCGGCGACCGTCTTGTCGATATCATCTACCTCGAAGACTACGCCCGACGCGCTGCCCGGGTCACGACCCGCCCACTCTTGCGTGAGAACGCTGAAGAAGCCGCCGCCTACGTTGGCCTCGTTGTATTTCTCTACGCCTTCCTCTTCGTACGGGCCGCTAAACTTCAACCCAAGTTTATCTTCGTACCATTTGCGTAAGCCGGCGACGTCTTTGGCCGGATACGCAGTAAACGCGATTTCTTTGATCACAAATTTCTCCTGATTCGGTAAAGGGGCGAGACCCTTCCGACAACCCCCGCGCGCCACCTTAGGTTCCGCGCCCAACGTTAGCCTAGCTTCCCACCCGGCAGGCGCTGAAGCGCCGAGCGCTTTAAGGCTTTCCGTTACGCAACGTGGAGAGCTCTTTGAAGAGCTTTTTCTCCTTCTCGGAGAGATTCTGCGGAAGCTGGCCGATCAGGCGCACGTATTGGTCGCCGCTGCCTTTACCTTTGACCTGTGGTAGGCCGCGCCCGGAGAGGCGAAGCAGACGATTGTTCTGTGTGCCGGCCGGTATCGTCATTGCAACTTGGCCGCTCAGCGTCGGAACGTCCACCTCGGCTCCGAGCACTAGATCGTAGATGCTCACCGGGAGGTCGACGTAGAGGTCGTCGCCCTTGCGCTTATAGGTCGGGTCTTCATCGAGCTTGACGATTAAATAGAGGTCACCGTTGGGGCCGCCGTTGATGCCCGCTCCGCCTTGACCGGCCAGGCGGATCCGCTGGCCGTCACCGATGCCCTTCGGAATCGTGACCTCGAAGCGTTTGCTCAGCAGAACCCGTCCGGTTCCGTGACACCGCGGACAGAGCCGGCCGGCCTGCGTTCCGGTTCCGTGACAGACCGGGCAGACATCGTCGATTTGGAGCGCGACCGATTTCGTACCGCCTTGATAAACGTCGCTTAGTCCGAGTTCGATCGTCGTTTCCAGATCCTGCCCGCGACGGGCAATGCCCGGACCTTGGGCCGTTTGGCGGCGTCCGACTCCGGAGAAGAAGACGTCGAAAAAATCGGAGAAACCGCTCGGTCCGCCCGGGCCGCCGCCGAGATCGAACTCGAACTCTTGACCGTCATGCGTGCGGTAGCGGCGCTGCTGTTCGGCCTGCTGCGCAGCTTGCTGCCAGTTCGGACCGAGGACGTCGTACTTCTTGCGTTTCTCGGGGTCGCCCAATACTTCGTAAGCCTCGGAGATCTCCTTGAACTTCTCCTCGGCTGCTTTAGGGTTCTTTAGATTTGCGTCGGGGTGCCACTTGCGCGCGAGCTTCCGGTACGCGGACTTGATGTCTTTCTCGGCCGCGTTCTTCGGAACGCCCAAGACCGTGTAGTAGTCTTTGAAGTTCAATTCAAATTCATCAGCGGCAAGCGCCGCAGGCGCGCAGTCCTGAGCGAGCGCAGCGAGTCGAAGGGATCATTCGCCAGAGTGTTTCGCGACGATTACCTTCGCGGGGCGCAGCAAGTCGTCGCCGAGCATGTAGCCCGCCTCGGTGACTTCGACCACCGTGTCTTCGGCAACGTCGCCGCCGGGTGCGGTGCCGACCGCCTCCGCGACTCGCGGATCAAACGGCTCGCCCCGAACCTCGAGCGGCTTCACGCCTTCGTTTGCCATCACGGCTTCGAACCCGCGCAACGTTTGCTCGAGCCCGCCGCGCAGCACATCGCCGCCCGCGTTCGATTGTAGGGCGCGCTTGAGATTGTCGAGCACCGGCAACAGACGCTCGAGCAGCATGCGACGCCGCGACGATACCATCGAGTCTATGTCGCGTTGAATTCGCTTCTTATAGTTGTCGAAGTCGGCGACGGCCAACAGGAACTTTCCGTAGTTCTCGTCGGCGCGCGCGTTGGCCGCGGCGAGCTGCTCTTCGAGCGAAGGCGTCGCCGCGGCCTGATCTTCGATTTCGGCCTCACCGGCCTCGGTCTTTAAGACCGATTGGTCGTCGAACATTAGCGTAAGTTGCGCTCGGCGACCTTAGTTTGCTTCCTTGAACTCGGCATCGATGACGTCTTCCCCACCGGCACCGGCGGCCGCGCCATTTCCGCTCGGCGCCCCGTCGCCCGAAGGAGCCTGTTCTCCCTGCGGACCGGCGGCTTTGTAGAGAAGTTCGGCCATCTTGTAGCTCGCCTGCTGCAGAGCGTCGATCGCCGGTTTGATTTCGGCGACCGTGCCGTTTTCGCTGACCCGCTTGAGCTCCGTAAGCGCTTGCTCGACTTCGGTGCGCGCGCCGGCATCGAGCTTGTCGCCGACTTCTTTGAGCGACTTCTCGGTTGAGTAGATCAAGCTGGATGCGTTGTTTCGCACCTCAGCCTCGTCGCGTTTGGCCTTGTCGGTTTCCGACTGCAGCTCGGCATCGTGAACCATCCGGTCGACTTCTTCTTTCGAGAGATTGGTCGAAGCGGTGATTGTGATTGCCTGCTCCTTACCGGTGCCGAGGTCTTTTGCGCTGACGTTGACGATGCCGTTGGCGTCGATGTTGAAGGTCACCTCGATCTGCGGCACGCCTCGCGGCGCAGCCGGAATGCCCTCGAGTCTAAAGCGTCCCAGCGTCTTATTATCACCCGCCATCTGGCGCTCGCCTTGCAGCACGTGAATGTCGACTGACGTTTGACCGTCTTCGGCGGTCGTGAAGATCTGCGACTTCTTCGTCGGGATCGTCGTGTTACGATCGATCAACTTGGTCATGACGCCGCCGAGCGTCTCGAGACCGAGCGAGAGCGGCGTTACGTCGAGCAGGACGACGTCGCGGACTTCGCCCGATAGCACGCCGGCCTGAATCGCCGCACCGACCGCGACGACTTCGTCGGGGTTGACGGTGAGGTTCGGCTCTTTGCCTGTCAGCTTACGGACGAGCTCCTGAATGACCGGCATGCGCGTCGCGCCGCCAACCATGATAACCTCGTCTATTTTTGACACGTCGAGCTTAGCATCGGCGATCGCGTTGCGGAACGGGCCGACGCAACGATCGGTCAGATCGCTCGTAAGCTCCTCGAACTTCGCGCGCGTCAGCGTGTAGTCGAGATGCTTGGGACCCTCTTGATCGGCCGTGATGAACGGCAGGTTAATGCTCGTTTGTACGACCGACGAGAGCTCGATCTTTGCTTTTTCGGCGGCTTCGGTGAGTCGTTGCATCGCCTGTTTGTCTTTGCTCAGGTCGATGCCCTGATCGCGCCGGAACTGATCGACGAGCCACTCAACGATGCGATGATCGTAATCGTCGCCGCCGAGATGCGTGTCGCCATTGGTCGCCTTGACTTCGAAGACGCCGTCGCCGACCTCGAGAATCGAAACGTCATAGGTTCCCCCGCCGAGATCCCAGACGAGAATCGTCTCGTTGCCTTTCTTTTCGAGCCCGTAGGCGAGGGCGGCCGCCGTCGGCTCGTTGATGATGCGCAACACGTCGAGGCCCGCGATCTTCCCGGCGTCCTTCGTCGCTTGACGTTGCGAATCGTTAAAATAGGCGGGAACGGTAATGACCGCTTTGGTCACGCGCTCACCGAGATAGTTACTTGCGTCGTTGACGAGCTTTTGCAGGATCATCGCCGAGATCTCTTGCGGCGTGTAATCTTTGCCGTCGATCTTGACGTGATAATCCGCCTCGCCCATGTGGCGCTTGATCGAGCTGATCGTGCGATCGGGGTTGGTGATCGCTTGTCGCTTCGCAAGTTGTCCGACCAGACGTTCGCCCGTTTTTGTAAACGCGACGACCGAAGGCGTCGTGCGGGAGCCTTCGGCGTTGGGGATGACGACGGGCTGCGTCCCCTCCATAACGGCGACGACGGAGTTAGTCGTGCCGAGGTCGATGCCGACCGTTTTAGCCATAAAACCTTGTACCTCGCTCTATAAGATTGATCCGACCGATCTGGACCAGCGATGCCGAAAGGTCGCGCGAGGGCCGAGGTGAAAGCCCGAGCGCCGGATCTCCGGCGTTGCCTTGCCGCTTACGACAAGTCGGAAGGGGATACCGCACTATCATACTAGATGCGCGGTAGAGTTGCTTCTCAACGATAGACACAAATTTCGGCCCCGCAGTTGCAGGGCGCACCTGCAGAAGGCCCCGCAATTAGCCCAGCTCGTTGTCGCCTCGGGGGCCTCATTTACCGCAGTAAACTTCGGCCCTCCGCGACCTGAACTAAATTCCGGCCTTCTAACTTGGAAGGCCCGCGTTTAGACGGGCCTTCTTGGTTATGAGGTACTTCGGGAAGCCTTAGGGCTGGTTGTCCTGAGGATCCTGCGGCTGCTGCTGTTGCGGCTGCTGCTGTTGGGAGGAGACTGGTTGCTCGGCCGGAGTCTCGCCAAGCTTGATCGCGACGAACTTCTTGAGCCCCTGAGACCAGACGTTGAGTCGAATGGTATCGCCCGGCTTCTTCGAGGCGATGTAGTCGTGCAGATCCTTCATGCTGTCGTAGCCCTTGCCATCGGCCTGGAGGATCACGTCGCCCGGCTGAATCCCGGCCTGGTCGGCGGGGGAGCCCGAGAAGACCTGTTGCACCGCAACGCCGCCGCTGCCGTTGTAACCGATCTGGTTCTTGACGCCCGCGCTGAGGTTGGCCATAAAGATCCCAAGGAAGCCCGTGTCGGTGCCTTGGTGAGCGCCTGGGTTCTTTTCGAGCGCCGCCACTACGGTGCGAACGGTGTTCGAAGGTATCGCAAAGCCGATCCCTTGAGCGTACGCGGATTTGACCGTCGACTGGTTCATTCCGATCACTTGTCCGTCTATATCGATGAGCGGACCGCCCGAGTTGCCGGGGTTGATCGGGGCCGAGGTCTGCAAGAGTCCCTTGAAGTCGATCTCGCCGCCATTTTCGGTCGGAATCGGCTCGGAGCGATTGAAGGCCGAAACGACGCCGACGGTGACCGTCGAGCGGAGCTGGAGCGGTTCGCCGATCGCGATCGCCCACTGCCCTTGCTCGAGTTTGCTGGAGTCCGCTAATTCGACTGGCGGCGGAAGCTTCGAGTAGCGGTCTACTTTCAAGATGCCGACGTCGGCCGCGAGATTATACGCGACGACGTGCGCCGGCACGTGATCGCCGTTCGCAAAGACGACGGTCAGCTTGGTGACCTTTCCGCCATTAGGCGGTTGCAGAACGTGCGCGTTGGTTACGATGTCGCCTTGATTGTCGATCACGAAGCCCGAGCCGGACGCTTCGGCTCGATACTGCTGAGCGATTCCGGGGCCGCCTTGGCCTCCGAAGAACTGTTGAAAGAAGGGATCGGCCGGAACCACTTCCTGACCGTTCACCTCTTCGGTGATCGCGACGACCGATGATTTCGTCCGCTTGACTGCGCTGACGATACGATCTTGGTCGCTGACCCCGCTGAGGGGGACTGCCGCGACCGCCGGCGGGGTGCGATCGGGACCCGTTGCGCCGCCGAAGTGACCGCTCGCGTAGAGCATCATAAGGAAACTGCCGACGACTGCACCCGCGAGCCCAACTATAAGCGTGGGGAGTATGCGATTCTTTACCATCTCAAACTTTTTATTCCGTAATCTGTAGAGTGTTCTCTGCCAGCCCTCTACCCGTGTAACGAAAAAAAGTCGCAAACAGTCGCAAACTGCCCTAGCGGCTTGCTTGGTTTAAAGGTTAGAAATTCAGGAGCCGGTCGCAACGCGATATGGCGGCGGCAGCGTCGGGCGTTCCTCGAGAAGGCGTCGGCACCTCGGGCCAGAGTGCATCGGGGAGCCGTCGCAGGAGCGCCTCGCGGACGCATTCCAAACGCTGGTCACGAAGCTGGAACATGCGCATCTGAATGATGAGACGCGCTCGCCGAAGCGCCCGGCGGGAGAAAATCTCGTCCGGCGAGAGCGTAGTCGGCGTGGGGCTGGCGGTCGCGTGGGTACGGGGCGGCTGACTCGCCGGAACTGCGGCGAGCAGAATCGCAATCAAAGCGAAGAGCGGCATCTTGGGCTACCTCCGCCACGTAATTCACGTCAAACGCGCGGGGGAGCAAGGATGGGGGTCAAAAGCACCGCTCGTGAGCACAGACACCCTAACGGTCCCCCCGCCGCCTTCGGTCGCTTACGTCCGAATCGCCCCGCTCGGCGGCTGCGGTGAGATCGGGCGAAACATGACCGTAATCGAGACCAACGACGATATGGTCGTCGTTGACTGCGGCTTGATGTTCCCCGACGACGAGATGCTTGGCGTCGACATCGTCATTAACGACTTCACGTACGTACGAGAGCGCGCGACGAAGCTGCGAGCGCTGCTCGTGACACACGGGCACGAAGATCACATCGGGGGCATTCCATATTTTGCCAAGGAGTTTCCGCAGACGCCGATCGTCGGCACGCCGCTGACGATTGCGCTTATCAAAGCAAAGTCGCGCGAGCAGCACCTCAACGAAGCCGACTTCACGCAGGTCGAGTCCGGAAGCCGCGTGCGCTACGGCGCGATCGAAGCGGAGTTCGTTCACGTCAATCATTCGGTCGCCGGGGCCTGCGCGATCGCAATTCGAACTCCGGTTGGGACGATCTTCCACACCGGCGATTTCAAGTTTGACCAGACTCCGATCGACGGCAAACCCGCGGACTTCGCGCGAATTGCGAGCATCGGTGACGAGGGCGTGCTTTGCATGCTCTCGGACTCGACGAATGCCGAACGTCCAGGTCACACGCTCTCGGAGCGGATCGTCGGCGAGGCCTTTACGTCGATCTTCTCTCATGCGAAAGGACGGATCATCGTTGCGTCCTTCGCTTCGAACGTTCCCCGGATTCAGCAGACCGTCGACCATGCGGTACGCTTCAATCGCAAGATTGCGTTCTTAGGACGTTCGATGCGCAACGTCGTCCACACGGCCGGCGAGTTGAAGCACCTGCGGATTCCACCAAACACGGTCGTCCGCATCGAGGAGATCGACGAGTTTCCACCCGAGCAGATCGTCGTAATGACGACCGGCTCGCAGGGCGAGCCAATGAGCGGCTTAGCCCGAATGTCGGTCCGCGATCATCCGCAGTTCCGGATCGAGCCCGGCGACACCGTCGTCATAAGCGCGACGCCGATCCCGGGCAACGAAAAGAGCGTCCACAAGACGATCAACAATCTTTGCAAGCTCGGTGCGACGGTTATTCATGGGACGGACGGACGTTCCCACGTTTCGGGCCACGCCTCGCAAGAGGAGCTTCTACTAATGCTCAACCTCGTGCGGCCGGAGTTTTTCGTTCCGGTGCACGGCGAGTATCGAATGCTCGACGCGCACAAGCGTCTTGCGGTTCGAACGGGCGTCGATCCCGGGAATGTCTTCGTCTGCGAGGATGGCGACGTGCTGGAGTTTACGCACGAGTACGGCGACAAGATCGGAAAGACGTACGGCGGCCACGTCTTCGTCGACGGTTCGGGAATCGGCGACGTCGGCGTGGCCGTGCTGCGCGACCGTAAGGCGCTCTCAAACGACGGAATCATTATGGTCGTCGTCGCGATCGATAGCGAGGAGGCTCGCGTCCTTGCGGGGCCGGATCTCATCTCGCGCGGCGTTTTTTACTTGCCGGAAGCTGGCGGCGTGCTCGACGAGCTTCGCGCCGAGGTACGTGCGGCGATCGAAGGAATCTCGGTCGACGCTATTCGCGACGTTGACGCTGTAAAGGAACACGTGCGCAGCGTCTTGGCGCGCGCCGTTTATGCGCGCAGCAAACGCCGTCCAATGGTCATCCCCGTCGTCATGGAAGTCTAGCCGGCTCCGTCGAAGAACGCCGCCCTTTGTCATCCTGAGCGCAGGTGCGAAGCACCCCTTCGACTCGCTGACGTTCGCTCAGTGCAAGCTCCGTCGAAGGACCCGCCGCCCTTTGTCATCCTGAGCGCAGGTGCGCAGCACCCCTTCGACTCGCTGGCGCTCGCTCAGGACAAGCTCCGTCGAAGGACCCGCCGCCCTTTGTCATCCTGAGCGAAGGTGCGCAGCACCGGAGTCGAAGGACTCGCTCGCCTTATAAGCCCTGAGCGAAGCGCCGCAGCGCGCAGTCGAAGGGCGAATCCGCCTAACACCGCGTGCGTTTCGCGAGCTCGTGAACGAGAGACCAGTTGTTGCTCGCCAGTGCCGCTTTCTTCGCGCGCGACCAGCCCTTGAGCTGCTTTTCCCATGCGATCGCTTCCTCAACATAGTGGAACTCTGATGAATACACGAGCTTTACCGGCCTGCGCTTAAACGTATAGCATTGCGGATCGTGGCCGAACTCGTGCTGCGCTACGCGTGTTTCGAGATCGTTGGTGATTCCGATATAGAACGAGCGATCGGCGCAAACCAGCATGTAGACGTAGTAGAGCTTCATCAGGCGAACCGTCTGCGCGAAGCCGCCCGGGCGGCAAGGGTTTTCACGCGCCATCGCCCTTCGACTGCGCGCTGCGGCGCTTCGCTCAGGGCTTATAAGGCGAGCGAGTCCTTCGACTCCGGTGCTTCGCACCTTCGCTCAGGATGACAGCACCTAGGGGGTCCTTCGACGGAGCTTGTCCTGAGCGAGCGCCAGCGAGTCGAAGGGTGCTGCGCACCATCGCTCAGGATGACAAGGGCTGCGCACCTTCGCTCAGGATGACAGAGGCTGGGCCCTTCGATCAGGATGACAGGGTGGGTTTGATCTGGGCGATTACGGCGTCGGTGAACTCGGTGGTCGTTGCGTGGCCCCCGAGATCGGCGGTTGCGATGCCCTCGCTCAGGGCCCCCAGCGCGGCATCGTAGATCGCGCGCGAAGCGCTGTGCGCCCGAAGGTCGTCAATATAGGAAAGCACGGCGGCGGCGGCGAGGATCATTGCCAGCGGATTCGCGACGTTCTTACCGTGGAGACGGGGCGCGGTGCCGTGCGGCGCCTCGGCCATAACGACCGACGGCTTCAGGCTCTCGGCCTCATCTGCGCCGTTGGAGGGAAAGGCCAGCACGAGCGATTCCGCACCGGCAATCGAGCCGAAGAGCTGCATCACGAGATCGGAGAGGCAATCGCCGTCGCGATTCAGCGATGGAATCACAAGCGGCGAATCCCCGGCTGCCGAGAGCAGCAGCGCGTAGGTGGCGTCGATGAGCTGTGGATCGTACGAAACGTCCGGATGGCGCCGTGCCGCAGCGTCCATCTCCTCTTTGAGCATGCCCTCGTAGACGGGGCTGACCGTAAACTTCGGTCCGCCGAAGACCGTTGCTCCCGAACGCTGCGCGTGCCGAAAGGCGTACTCCGAGACGTAGCGGCAGACGCGGCGTGAGATGGTTTCGGTGCGCGACGCGGTTTGATCGAGGCCTTCACCACTGCGCCATTCCTTTGCACCATAGGCATCGCCGACGGCCATTCGAACGACCGAGATCGGAGCGTGAATGCCCCCGACGGGAAGAACGCGCGGGAGTTTTCGGCCGGTGCGAACGATGACGCTTGCGCCGATCGCGTCGCGAAGGAGGCGGTTGGGCGAGCCGACATCGTCCGTGGCTTCGGGTGTTATCGTCGCAGCTTTAAGCCCGATGTGATGTCGCTTCAACGCTTCGGCGGCATCGAGCACAACGCGATTTGCGCTCGCGCGGCGATTGGCCAGCGACAAATCGTACTTTTCGAACGCGAGCTGCAGCCCGATCACCGAAGGATCGAGAACGCGGAGCGCTTCGAGCAACAACTCCTGTCCGGTTTGATCGCCCTCGAGGACGACGAGCGTCGGCGCCGTCAAAATGAACTCCCGCTAAGACGAAGAAAAGATAGATTCCATGGCACGCACCCGCCGCCGGGCGTTTGCGAGGACGCGGCTGAACCTCGAAATCGTCGGTATCGCCGCCGTCGCACTCGCCGTCTTCTGCGGTGTGGCGCTCGCATTTCCGCACCATGCCGGTGCCATCGGCGCCTGGACTGCTGCGGAGCTGCGCCGACTCTTTGGAGGTGCGGCGCCCCTTTTCCCGGTGCTCGTCGCGCTCTTCGGCGCGATCGTCTTCTTGGAAGTGAACGTGCCGCGCATGATCGCCGGGCTCGGCAGCAGCGCGTTGGCATACTTCTTGATCGTCAACGCGATGTTTGGAGCGCGAGGTCCAAAGCAGGGCGGTCTCATCGGCTCGAACATTTGGTGGGCGCTGCACTCGCTCGTCGGTAACGCCGGCGCGTGGATCTTACTCTCGGTCGCGTTACTATCGTTGACGCTCTGGCTCACAAACACCAGCATGAAGCAGCTGATCGGACGAGTGATCGTCTTCTTCGGCGGCCTGAGGCCCCCGGCGGTTCCAAAGCTTCCCAGCCTAAAGGTCGAGCTGCCGCAGAGTCACGAGTCGCTGCGCGAGGCATTCGCACTCCCGCTTCAGCCGATGAACGCGGTGCCGGCGATCGTCGCCGAGCCGATTATAACCGGGCCGACTGTAGCTCGCCAGGTGAAAATCGAGGCCGAGCCTATCGCGCCGGTCCCCCCTTCGAGTCGTCCTTTGCCCTTCGACCCCGCTCAGGGTGACAACCTCAGGATGATAAGAGCCGACGCGGATGCTGCGTTCCCGTACCGATTGCCGGATCTTTCGCTTTTCGACGTGCCGCAGAGCCAGGCCGTGGACGTGTCGAACCGGGCGCACATTCTTGAAGACACCCTCGCGAGTTTTGGGGTCGGCGCGAAGGTTTCGCACATCGAGCGGGGTCCGTCGATCACGCGCTATGAGCTCAAGCCCGAGCGGGGCGTCAAGATCTCGCGGATCGCGTCGCTCGCCGACGATCTCGCGTTGGCGCTGGCCGCGACCAGCGTGCGGATCGAGGCGCCGATTCCGGGAAAGTCCGCGGTCGGGATCGAGGTCCCGAACCAAACGGTTGCCGTGGTGGCGATTCGCGAGATCCTCGACGCGTTCCCGAATCGCGGCCAGGTGCCGCCGCTATGGATGGCGTTCGGCAAAGACATCACCGGGAAGCCCGTCTTCGGCGATCTTTGCCAGATGCCGCACATCTTGGTCGCCGGTGCGACCGGATCCGGAAAATCGGTCTGCCTCAACATGATCATCGCGTCGCTGTTAGTAACCGCGACCCCGGATCAGGTGCAGATGTTGATGATCGATCCCAAGCGCGTCGAGCTCACCGTCTTCAACGGCATTCCGCATCTCATCAAGGACGTGATCGCCGACCCGCGACTGGCTGCGGGTGCGCTCTTCGAGATGACCAAAGAAATGGAGTCGCGTTACGAGCGCTTCGCCAAAGCGTCGGTCCGCAAGATCGAAGAGTATAACGTCAAGTATCCCGAGGAGCGGCTGCCCTACGTGGTGATCGTCATCGACGAGCTGGCCGATCTGATGCTCATCGCGCCGGCGAAAGTCGAAACGACCATCATGCGGCTCGCTCAGCTCGGGCGCGCGACCGGCATTCATCTAGTGGTCGCGACCCAGCGCCCCTCAGTCGACGTCATCACCGGCCTCATCAAGGCGAACGTTCCGTCGCGCATCGCCTTTGCGGTGAGCTCGCAGGCCGACTCGAGGGTCATTCTCGACATGAACGGGGCGGAACGCCTGCTGGGCCGCGGCGACATGCTCTACCTGCCGATCGATGCGCCCAAACCGATACGCGCGCAGGGGGCTCTCATCACGGGGGCCGAGGTGAGCCGGCTGGTCGAATTTTGGGCGCGCCAGGCGCGTCCGGACAATCTGCTCGACGTCGAAGTGGTACCGGTTGGAGACGAAGAGCGCCGGGATGCCGATCCGCTTTGCTATGAGGCCGCAAAGTTCATCATTGAAACCAACTACGCGTCGACCGCTGCGCTTCAATCGCAGTTCTCGATCGGCCATCCGCGTGCCGTTCGCGTCATGAGGCAGCTGGAAGAGTTCAAAGTCGTCGGGCAGCACGAGGGAACGAAGCCGCGAAAAATTCTGATCGGTCTGCCCGAGCTGGAAATCATGGCCTCGCGGCTCGGGAGGGATCAAAACGCGCAGCAAGACCTCTTCACCAATGCGGATTAGGGCGCTTCTCGTGGCGGTCGTTGCGTTCGCGTGCTTCGTCGCGCTAGGACGCTATGTGTTGGCAAACGGCGAACCGGCGACGCTCTGGGCGTGGCAGCAATCGCTCGCGAACCATTCGACGCTGCTCGCCTGGTGGCTTACGTGGTCCTGTTTACCTTACACATTGATTCCGATCGCCGTCGCCCTGCTGATCGTTGCTTGGCTGGCACCGGCCTGGCGCACGCGAATCCTCTTTAGCATCGTGATGCTGCTCTTGTGTTGGCGCGGCGCGGATCTCTTTCAGCATCTCTTCGCGCGACCTCGCCGGTTCGATTGGGTCGTAAAGCACGAAACGGCGTTTTCGTATCCGAGCTCGCACGCCGCGATTGCAACCGGTTTCTACGCGCTCTGGGGCGCGATGCTATATATGTCGGAGCTGCCGCGAGCCGTCAAAGCCGTCGCGGGCTCCCTGCTGCTGCTCTTTGCAATCGCGATCTTCTGGTCGCGGCTCGCTCTGGGCGCCCATTATCTGACCGATCTCGCCGGCGGCGCGCTGCTCGCCGTTGCACTAGTGTCGGCCGGTCTGGCGATCTTTCCAGCCGCGACCGAGCCTCCGGTCGTTGCGGGGCACCGGTCCGGCGCGGCAGAATAGAGCCGACCCATGGCATTTGCCGATCCTCTCCTCGTCAAGATCGAGCGCAAGCTCGACGAAAACGTTCCGCTCTCGATGGAAGACGGTCTAGCGCTCTACCGGACTTGGGATATCCACAATCTCGGCCGCATCGCGCGCAAGACGAAAGAACGCAAGAGCGGTAAGAAAGTTTTCTACGTTCTCAACCGCTACATCAATTCGACAAACGTCTGTTTTGCCGCGTGCACGTTCTGTTCGTTCGCGGCCGACGAGTTCAAGGAGCCCGAGCGCGTCTTTCGCATGACGCCGGATCAAGTCTTCGCCAAAGCGACCGAGACGGGAACGAACTTCAACCAAATCCATATCGTCGGGGGGCACGATCCTCGGCAACTTTCGCTTGACTACTGGCTGCCGCTGATGCGGCGTTTCAAGGCGGCCCTGCCGCACGTGCAGCTTTCGCTCTTTACCGCCGCCGAGATCGAGTACATGGCCAAGCGTCACCGGCTATCGTTCCCGGCAATCGTTACTGCGTTAAAAGAGGCGGGCCTCGACAACGTCAACGGCGGCGCGGCCGAGATCTTTGGCGAGCCGACCCGCGGCAAGATTTGCCCGAACAAAGTTTCCGCCGATAACTGGCTGACGATTCACGAAGAGCTGCACCGTCAGGGCGTCGCGAGCAACGCGACCATGCTGTACGGCCATATCGAGTCGCTCGAAGAGCGTGTCGATCACCTGATTCGGTTGCGCGAATCGCAAGAGCGGTCACCCGGATACAATGCCTTCATTCCGCTGGCTTTTCATCCTGACGGCAACGAGCTCTCGTACTGCGGCTGGACGACTGGGCTCGACGATGTCCGGACGTTCGCCGTCGCGCGCTTGATGCTGCCTAACTTCGATCACATCAAGGCCTACTGGATGATTCAAGGTCTGAAGGTTTGTCAGGTTGCCCTGCAATTTGGCGCCGACGATATGGACGGTACGCACGGCTCGACCGACGAGGAAATGATCTACCATTCGGCCGGGACGAGCTCCGGACAGTACGTCGACGACCGCGAGTTCCGGCGCCTAATCGAGGAGGCCGGCTACGTTCCGGTGCGCCGCAACTCTACCTACGACGAGTTCGCCTGGAACTGGACGCCTGCGGCAACGCCTGAGCCGGCGTTGGCCACGTCATGACGTTACGTTGCGGACGGATCAAATACACCAACGATCTACCAATCTATGCGGCATTCGATCGCGGTGCGATCGAGTATCCCGGTTCGCTGCACGCCGACACGCCCGCAGGATTGAACGCAATGTTGTTGCGCGGCGAGCTCGACATGAGCCCGATCAGCGCATTCACCTGGGCCGCGAATCCCGATAAGCTCGTGCTCTTGCCGGACCTGTGCATCGGCGCCCGGGACGAGGTCGTCTCGGTCGTCCTGGTCTCGGCGGTATCTCCCGCGCGCTTCGAAGCGACCCCGATCTACATCTCATCAGAGTCTGCGAGCGGGCGCTATCTGCTGCGGATCCTGCTCGAACGTCGCTTTAGCCTATATCCGACCTACATTGACGAGCCGCGACCCTTCGAGCGAGCGTTGTCGGGCGAGCCGACGCTCTTGATCGGCGACGCGGCGATCGATGCGATGGAACGATTTCCGCCCGAAACGGTCTACGATTTGGGGCGGCTCTGGCATGAATGGACCGGTCAGCAGACCGTCTTTGCGGTCTGGGCCGCGCGTCGCGACACGTACGAGAAGAATGCGCCGGCGATTGCCGACTGCATGCACGCGTTGACCGATTCTTACACCTGGTCGCGAGCGCACACCGAAGAGGTCGTCGCGCTGGCTCAACACAAAATTCGACGACCGCGCGGATTCTACGAGCGCTACTACGAGAAGCTCAACTTTACGCTCCACGTGGCCGCGCAGAACGGGTTGGCCGCCTACTGTCGCGAGTTGCTCGCGATCGGGGCAATCGACAAAGTTCCGCCGTTGCCGGAGGTCGTCAGTGCCGTCGCTAGCTGATCTTCTCGATCGCGCGGCGTCCGGTCGCCGCCTCGACTTCGAAGAAGGCCTTCGCCTTTACAAGGAGGCCGACATCCACGAGCTGGGTGCCGCAGCCCACACCCGCCGCCTGACGATGCACCCGCGCGACGTCGTCACCTACGTGATCGACACGACCATCAACTACACCAACGTTTGCAACGTTCACTGCAGTTTCTGCGCTTTCTTCCGTCCCGAGCACCACAAAGAAGGCTACACGATGTCGCACGACAGGGTGCTCGAGCGTGTCAGGTACGCGGTCGATCAGGGCGCGACGCAAATCATGATTCAGGGCGGCGTCAATCCGGAGCTGGGTATCGAGTGGTTCGAAACGCTCTTCGAGCGCGTCCGGCGTGAATATCCCGACGCCGATCTGCATTCGCTATCGGTCTCCGAAATCGTCGGGCTCGCGCACGTCGAGGGAATCTCGACGCACGACGTGCTCGCCAGGCTCAAAGAGGCCGGTATGAAATCGCTCCCGGGGGCAGGCGCCGAGATTCTCGTCGAACGCGTCCGCAAGCGCATCTCAGCGCGTAAAGTCAAGCCGCACGAGTGGCTTGGCGTGATGCGCGAAGCGCAACTGCTGGGTATGCCGACGACTGCGACGATGATGTTCGGTTCGATTGAGACGCCGGCAGAACGGATCGAACATCTGCACGTGCTGCGCGAGCTGCAAGACGAGACCGGCGGCTTCACCGCCTTCATTCCGTGGTACTACGTTCCGTTCAAGACGCCGTTGCGCGGCAAAGAGGCGACCGGATTGGAGTATCTGCGCGTGCTCGCGATCTCGCGACTCTATCTCGACAACTTCCCGCACTTACAGGCATCGTGGCTGACGCCGGGTCTGAAGATGGGGCAACTCGCGCTCTTCTACGGTTGCGACGACATGGGCGGCACGATCATTGAGGAGCAGGTCGTCCACGACGCCGGCAGCACCAACGAAGCAACCCGCCGCGACATCGAGAACCTCATCACCAGCGCCGGATTCAAGCCGGTCGTGCGCGACACGTACTGGAACGTGCGCGAGGACGTAGCTGTAGCTACTGCCTTGGCTTGATTGACGTCCGCAAGGAAAAAGCAAGCGTGTTCGGCTAAGTTGCGCCCGAGGTATCGGGATTGAGGAAGCCATGGCTCTTCTTGAGCTTTGCTATCGTGGTGGCAACCGGATGCGGCCAAACGCCGACTAGTCCAAATCCTTCCCAAGGGTTCATCCCCCGGACCTTGCGCTCTTTGGGTGGATTTGGATTTGCGACCACGCCGGACGGTGCGTCAAGTCTATCCTTGCTCGGCAATGGCAAGATCAAGCACGTCGTCATCATCATTCAAGAAAACCGATCGTTTGACAACTTGTTCCACCAGTTCCCCGGCGCGGACTCGGCCGATTACGGCGAAACGTCGAACGACAGTTGGGTGAAGCTGTTCCCCGAGAAACTGACCGAGCCAATGGACATCAGCCACACTCACGGATCCTTCGCGGTGGAATTCAACGCGGGCAAGATGAACGGCTTCAATCTCGCTCAATCGCGGTGCGGCAAGGACCGCGACGGCAGCTGCCGCAATAGCGATCTGCACCCCTATGGCTTCGTTCCGCAGTCGGAGATCAGGCCGTATTGGGCGATGGCCTCGCAATATGTGCTGGCGGATCGGATGTTCCAAACCAACGAGGGCCCGAGTTTTCCGGCGCACCAGTACCTGGTGAGCGGAACGTCCACCATTTCGAATCGCTCCAATCTGCGAGCCGCCGAGAATGCGGCCCTCAGGGGCAGAGGCGGCGGCCAGGGTGGATGCGATTCGAGCACCGGTGCGACCGTTCGCCTCATCGATTTGGAGGGCAACGAGAACCAGAAGATATTCCCCTGCTTCACCCGAATTTCGCTGATGGGCCGGATCGACGCGGCGGGCTTGACCTGGCACTACTATGAGGCGCATCGCGGACACGGGATATGGAATGCGCCCGACGCCATTCGCAGCATCCGCTACGGGCCGTTTTACAAGGCCGACGTGATTTCACCACAAACTAAGGTGCTCCACGATATCGCGCACGGGGAATTGGCCAACGTCGTTTGGGTGACACCCTCTAAATTCTCGTCGGACCACGCTGGAGTCAACAACGGCTCGGGACCAGCATGGGTCGCCAGCGTCGTCAACGCCATCGGCGAGAGCAGGTACTGGAACGATACTGCGATCTTCCTCACGTGGGACGATTGGGGAGGTTGGTACGACCACGTGAAACCTCCGCAGTATAACTCCTACGAACTCAGCTTCCGCGTCCCGCTAATCGTTATCTCAGCCTACGCCAGGCAGAATTACGTTTCCCATCGCGAGCACGAGTTTGGCAGCATCTTGAAGTTCACGGAGAAAGTGTTCGGGTTACGGTCGCTCGGTACGACCGACGTTCGTTCCGACGACCTCGACGATTGCTTCAACTTTTTTGCGAAGCCGCGCCGTTTTAAAAGGATTCCTGCAGCGCTTCCGCCCAGCTATTTCGAGAACCAACCGGTTTCCAACGACGACCCCGACGACGACTTTTAGCTTTGTACCTGGCTAGCCGCCGCCCTCTGTGTCACCCTGAGCCCCTCGGCTTCGCTCGGGGTAAACTCAGTCGAAGGGCGAGACAGGGCAGAAATGTTTTGCCGCTGTATCGTTCGTGCATTCGGCTAGTTGATGGATGCGGTTCCAATCGCTCGCTATCAGTGCCGTCTTCTTCGCGCGTGACCATCCCTTAAGGTGTTTCTCCCAAGCGATTGCATCGTTCACACTGCAGAAATCGGATGAGTATACAAGTTCAAGTGGCCGACGTTTGAACGTGTAGCAGCGCGGATCCAGTCCGACAACGTGTTCGCCGACTCTTCTCTCAAGATTGTTCGTAATGCCTACGTAGAAGGACCCGTCGGCACAGAGCAGCATGTAGACGAAATATACGTTCACGCCCCTATACTGCTTGGGAGAAGGGCGATGTCACCCTTCGACTCCGCTCAGGGTGACATTCGACTCCGCTCAGGGTGACAGCGTTAGCGGATTGTGGCGGCGCCTAGCACTTCCTCGGAATCAACGTCGAGCAGCGCGACGAGCTGGCCTGGGGTGATCGCGCGCTGCGCTTGAACGAAGCGCAGATGCAGCGAGCCGTCGGCGCGCACGGTGGCGAGGGCCGGCGCCGGCGCGGCACGATAGCGAATCATCGCGCGGACCCGCGTTTCGCCGTCTCCAAAGCGTTCCGGCCGAATGATGTTGAGCTCGTCAGCGTCCAATTCGGAGGCGAGCAGCTCTTCCTCGCGTCCGATCACGATCGTGTTCGTCGCGGCGTCGATGCGCGTCACGTAGCGCGCGCCGTCGTCACCGGCGGGAAGATGGGTGCGCTGTCCCACGGTATAGTTCGCGATGCCGGCGTGCTCGCCGATCGGCTCGCCGCTTGCCGCGACCACGGCGCCGGGTACGTTGATCTCGGGACGCAACCGCGATAGCACCGTGCGATAATCGCCGCCTTCGACGAAGCAAATGTCTTGCGACTCGGTCTTGTCGTGGACAGGAAGGCCTAGGCGGCGCGCGTGCGAGCGCGTCATCGCTTTGTCAAACTCGCCGAGCGGAAGCATCAGGCGCTCGAGTTGCGCGGGCGTCAGCTGCGCGAGCGCGTAGGCCTGGTCCTTGGCGTGCTCGCTGCGGAAGAGGTGCGGGCCGTCCTCGCGGCGTTCGACGCGGGCATAGTGACCGGTGGCAACATAACGCGCGCCGAGCCGATCGGCGTACTGCGCGAGCGTCCCAAGCTTGACGAAGTTGTTGCACGAGACGCATGGATTCGGCGTTCGGCCCGCCGCATAGTCGTCGGCGAAACGCTCGATGACGTTACGCCGAAAGACCTCTTCGAAATCCAAAACGTAGTGCGCGATGCCCAGCACCGCCGCGCTGGCGCGGGCGTCGTCGAAATCGTCGATGCCGCAGCAGCTCTTTGCGTGCGCAGGTCTTGCGGGCGCGTACATCTTCATGGTTATGCCGACGACGTCGTAACCACTTTCCACCAGAAGACCGGCGGCAACCGCCGAGTCCACGCCTCCGCTCATCGCGGCGATTACGCGCTCTTTAGCCATGATGACGTTGAACAGGATAACACTAGGGTGGGGCCAACTCAAAGTCCAAATGCCAGGGGCAACCGATGCGCTGGGTGAGCGGTTTCGCGCGGCGCGCGAGGCGCGCGGTCTGTCGCTTTCTGACGTTGCCGAGAAAATCCGCATCCGCGCCCTCTACCTGGCTGCCATCGAGGATGAGCGGTGGAACGCGATCGGCGCGGCGGTCTACATTCGCGGCTTCCTTCGAACGTACGCACGCTTCCTTGGGATCGATCCGGAGGAAGCCGTCGCGGCGTTCAATCGGACGCAGCCCGCGCC
>JBAUMX010000036.1:0-3239 GCA_049578945.1 Candidatus Cybelea sp.
TGAAGGCGGCGTTGCATATGCGAGCGCAACGGAGAAAGCCGAGTGGGTTCACCTGCGTGGCGTCATGTCGGTGGAGACGGCTGCGATCGAGATGGAGGCAGTTGCTGCTCTGTCCAAGCGCTGCCGGGATCCGGTCTATCATCTCATCATCGCTTATGCCAAGGGTGAGCGGCCGACGCACGAGCAGGTGGTCAGCGACGCGGATCGGCTGCTGAAGGCGATCGGCATGGAGAAGAGCCAGTACGTGCTGGCCGCGCATAAGGACACCGACGACTTTCACGCCCACGTGATTGCCAATCGTATCGGCCCGGATGGCAAGGCCAATGACCTGTGGCGCGAACGCATCATCCGGGAGCGCGTCTGCGCGGAGATCGCGGCCGAACGCGGCTGGGAGATCGTCGTCGGTCACCACAACCGGGACATCGTGCAGCGCGCCAGACATCTCTACGCTCCGCCGCCCGATCCCGAGCGCCGGCTCAGTGATGGAGCCTTTCGCCGTCTGCACGAACGCGGTGAGCTGCCGTGGCAAGAGAGTGCACGGCCCTACGTGCTCGATGCGGTGGATCGCGCCGAGGACTGGAGTGACCTGCATCAGCGCTTGGGTGCGCATGGCGTCGTGGTGAAACTGGTTCGCCGTGGTGAGCGCGTGCAAGGTCTGGCATTTGCCGAAGGACTCGATCGCCGCGCGCCGGGCTGTGCGGCGTCACGGATCGATTCACGCTGTGCGCTGCGAGCGCTGGAGTCGCGCCTCGGGCCGTTCATAGCGTTGCCCGAGCCTGTTGTGGAAGTGGCGCACCGGAGCGCATGGGCTGATATGGTTCGACCGAAGATTCTGACGGCGGTCGACTCGGCGAAGACCTGGGATGAGCTCATGCAGCGGCTCGACCGTGACGGGATCGTGGTCAAGCTAATTCAGCGCGGCACGCGCGTGCAAGGGCTCGCATTTGCAGCCGGGAGAGATCCCGAGGCACCGGGCTGTGGGGCGTCGCGGATCCATCCGCGTTGCAAGAAGGCAACGTTGGAGCAACGCTTCGGCCCGTTCCCGCATGAAGCGCAGCAGCGAACTGAACCCAAGCGCAGCCAGGTCCGCGATCGGGCCGAGCACGAGGCTCATCGTGACCCGCGCTGGGCAGTGCGTGACGCCGAACGCATCGCCGACCATGCCCGGCTGCGCTCGGAGTACGCGGGGTATCGCAACTGTTTCTTCAGTGAACGTGCCGACGCGATCGGCGCGAGGCGGGATGCAGCGTGGGAGCGCGAGCGAGCGCAGCGGCAGCGTGATGCCCAAAAGCGCCGCGAAGCGCGCCTGTTATTGCGCGCAGTGGCGCGGTTGGGCACGCGCGGTGCGATCGCCCGTCAGCTGGCCTACTGGTCGATTAATGCGGTCATCGGCCGCCGGCGCGCGAAGGAATATGATGCCGCGCGGGTACGCTGGGAGGCGACGAAGATCGTGCTGACGTCGGAGCGGCAGCGTGTGGGTGAGGAGAGGCCGATGGATTATCGCGCCTTTGTTACTGAAAGGGCGCGGCGCGGCGACCTCGGGGCACAGCGCGCGATCGAAGCGCTCGTTGCTCCGACGCGCGACGGCAAGGAGCGTGTACCGCAGGGTGAACCGCGTCGCGTCACCCTCGAGGCGGTGCGCTTGCGGCTCAACGTCATCAGGGCCGAAGAAGAGGGGCGATATCAGCGAGCACGCGTTGAGCGCCGGCATCTGGAGCACATCGAGCGTCCGCCGACACTTGACGAAGCCGTGGCGGTCGAGCGGCGGCGAATTCAGGAACGTGCTGCCGCGACGACCCGCTATACCGACATGGAACGCGCCCGGCTGGAGCAGATTGCCAAAGAGAAACGCTCGTGGAACCCGTTGACGCGCCGCGCTGCATCAAAGGAAGAGGAGCGGCTGCAGGGCGTGCAACGCTCGCGCTACGAGAAAACGCTGGGGAGCGCGATACATGAGTTCGAGCAGCGTGACGTACCTCAGATTGAAAAGCAGCTGGCCGCCCACGAGCACCGCTGCCGGCAATACTCCGCAGCGTCATTGAGACTCGAGCGCGAAATCAACCACGCGCGAGACGCCCGCGACGGGATACCGAAAATCGAGCAGCAGTTGAATGTTCTCGCGCGGGCCGGTATCGCACACGTCGATTGCTACGATGGCTCGCGGCTGGATGAGCTTGCCGCGTCGATTGAGCGTGGATACAAGGCGATACCGGAGACGCTACGACGTGACGTCGAGTACAGCATCAGGCGGGAACAGCGCGCACGCGACTCCATGACGATAGAACGATAACATTCGGCCCGACCATCGAACCGTTCCGTTCTCGAGCAACCCAAAAGGTGGGTGACTAGACATGACGACACAATCGATCAGGTCAATGCAGGCCGGCGCGACGAGCGCACGCTTTGCGGACCTGCCGGACATCCTAACCCCACACGACGTCATCGCGTTTCTCCCGATTGGGCGGAACGCGGTCTACGATGCAATCAAGCGGCAAGCGCTCAAGAGCATCCGTGTGGGCCAGAAAATCCTCATCACGAAGGCCGCCCTGCGAGAGTTTCTCGGCGGAAACGTCGAATAATATTATTGCCTGGACCGCGGAAAGAATCCATGGCAAAACCAAAACACCTTGGGGTCAAAAAGTACATGATCGTCTATGACGTGCCCCCGCAAAATGGAAAGGCGCGTCAACAAAAGCGAGAGATCCTCCGCGGCGTGACCAAACGCGAGGCGGAGTCATTTCTTGCCAAGCGCATGGAAAGCGTCGCGCGGGGCGAGTACACCGCAGACGCGGGCATGACCATGTCCGACCTCTTCGATAAGTTCATGACGCACAAGGCAAAGCGTCTCGAAGCGACGACGCTCGATCGATACAAGGGCATCATCGCCACCTATCTTCGCCCGACGTTTGGAAAGATGCGTTTGACCGCGCTGCGCAAGGCGCATCTCATCGAAGCGTACGAAAAGTGGCAAGCTGAGAAGCAGACGAGGCGTTCGGGTCGGACGATTCGGCACGTGCATGACCTGCTGCGGGCGACGCTCAATTGGGCCGTTAGTCTTGACTACGTCCAAACCAACGTTGCCGGCAAGATCACGTCCGACGACCTTCCCAACACCTTCAAACCCGAGAGCACGGTGCTCAACGAGAACGAGCTACGCCACCTGCTTGTAGAGGCGCAGTCACCCACCTTCCTGGCAAAAAAGCGCGGCACCGTCTCGTCGCTTCCCTGGTTCTATCCGG
>JBAUMX010000037.1:0-4012 GCA_049578945.1 Candidatus Cybelea sp.
GCAGGCCCGGGCGATCCGGGCCTGCTGACGTTACGGGCGGCCGAACTCTTGCGAAGCGCCGACGTGCTGCTGTACGACGCGCTTGCGAGCGATGCGGTCGTCGCCCTCGCGCCAGAAACGTGCGAACGCATCTTCGTCGGCAAGCGCGGCGGCGATCACTCGATTGCGCAGAAGGATATTGAAGCGCTGATGATTCGCAGCGCGCGCGAAGGGCGGCACGTCGTTCGACTCAAAGGGGGCGATCCGTTCGTCTTCGGTCGCGGCGGCGAGGAGGCCGAAGCGTTGCGTGCTGCCGGCATCGCCTTCGAAGTCGTTCCGGGCGTGAGCTCGGCGCTGGCAGTTCCGGCCTATGCGGGAATTCCGATCACGCACCGCGAGCACGCTGCCTCGTTCACCGTCTTTACGGGCCACGAAGACCCAGGAAAGCCGGCATCGACGTTGGATTGGGCAAAGCTCGCCGATCCGCATCGCACCCTCGTCATGCTGATGGCAACCGCAAACCTGCGCGAGATTGCAAAACAGCTTGTGGAACACGGGCTCGCCGGATCGACGCCGGCCGCTGCCGTTCAAAACGGCACGCGCCCCAACCAGCGAATCACGATCGGAACGCTTGCCACGATCGCCGACGATGCCGCTGCCGCGGAGATCGGGTCGCCCGCGATCGTCGTCGTCGGCGGTGTCGTTTCACTGCGCGAACGCCTACAGTGGTTCGACAACACCGCGCTCTTCGGCAAACGCGTTTTAATAACCCGAGCCGGGCGGCAATCGCGTGCCTTCGCTTGGGCCTTGAGCGCGCGCGGAGCCGAGCCGATCCTCGCCCCGACGATTGCATTCGCAGCCCCTGACGACGCGGTCGCTGCCGAGAACGCGCTCGACATGCTCGCGTCCTTTGCGTGGATTCTCTTCACGTCGCAGAATGGCGTCGACGCGTTCTTCGAGCGGCTAACCGCGCGCAACGCCGACGCACGAGCGATTGGGAGCGCGAAGATAGCAGCGATCGGCGAGCGCACCGCGGAACGCTTGCGTCACCACGGCCTGCGCGCCGACGTCGTCCCCGAAGCCTTCGTCGGCGAAGAAATTGCGCGCGCGGTGATCGAGCGATCGCACCCGGGCGAGCGGGTTCTCGTCTATCGCGCGCAGGATGCTCGCGACGTCTTGCCGCGGATGCTCGAAGCGGCCGGCAGGGTGGCGACGGTCGTGGCCGCCTACAAGACCGTCGTTCCGAGCGATCCCG
The DNA here is from genome assembly GCA_049578945.1 of Candidatus Cybelea sp. Classification (GTDB taxonomy): domain Bacteria; phylum Vulcanimicrobiota; class Vulcanimicrobiia; order Vulcanimicrobiales; family Vulcanimicrobiaceae; genus Cybelea. Next base: position 1,235 of record JBAUMX010000037.1, read on the forward strand.
AATTCGCGCAGAAGGCCGCCAGTGCCGGCGTGCTGACCTTCACCAGCGCAAGCACCGTTCGCGGCTTTGTCGAGCTGCTCGGCGGCGAACGCGCCGCGGCGCGGCTCGCGCAAGGTAAGTGCGTGGCTTGTATCGGTCCGATTACGGCACGCGCTGCAGCCGAGGCAGGGCTGCAGGTCAACGTCGTTGCGGCCACCTTCACCACGGCCGGTCTGCTCGAAGCACTCGAGGCGCACTTCGCCTTGCGAACCTGATGCAGATTGCCGTCGGCGTTGCCTTCGCCGCGTTGGTCGCCGGGCTCGCCTACCGGACGCGCGCACTCTGCGCAAGCGGCGCGGCCGCCGCTTTTGTGGTCGGCGCGACTGTTTTCGGCAGCGGCGGTTGGCGAGCAGCCGCGGTGCTCTTTGCGTTCTTTCTTCCATCGACGCTGCTCACGCATATCGGACGAGCGCGCAAACGCGCGATCGCGCGAGCGCATGGCGAGGCTTCGCGAAACGGATGGCAGGTCTTCGCAAACGGCGGCGTCGCTGCCGTTTGTGCGCTCCTCTCGACGCACGGGAACGCGCCCTTCGCGGCGGCCTTTGCCGGCGCATTCGCCGCGGCGTCCGCCGATACGTGGGGCACCGAAATCGGCACGCTCTCGCCAACCGGACCGGTCTCTATCTTGACGTTGCGGCCCTTGCCGGCCGGGAGTTCCGGCGGCGTAACGCCACTCGGTTTGATCGCGACTTTGGCAGGCGCGCTCTGCGTAGCAGCAACGGCAGCGGTCGTCGGCATCGCCCCGCTTTGGCGCGTGGCCATCGGCGGCGTCATCGGCGCCGTTTTCGATTCGATTTTGGGTGCGAGCGTTCAAGCGTTACGATGGTGCGAGCTCTGCGCCTGCGAGTGCGAGACCCGCCGCCACGATTGCGGAGCGCCGACCGTGCTGCGCCGCGGGCTAGGGTGGATCGAAAACGATGCAGTGAATTTTGCGGCAACGCTGTGCGGTGCACTGGTTGCCGCGTTGACAGCGAGTCTGTAGGAGGTTGCGGTGAAGAGCCAAGCGCATCTTCGGCGGCTTGCGCGCCGCCGTCCGGCCCGCCTGCACGAAGACCTTCCGCCCTTTCCGACCCGAACCTACGATATCGTTTATGCCGATCCGCCGTGGTTCTACTACGGCAGCCAGATCAAAGACGCAGCCGCGGCAAAGCACTATCCTTTGATGGATCAGGCCGAGCTCGCAAAGTTGCCGCTGCGGTCGATCATGAACAAACGCGCGGTCCTCTTTTTGTGGTCGACGGGCCCGCGCTTGAACTTTGCCATCAACCTGATCGAAGCTTGGGGATTACACTATCGCGGCGTCGCTTACGTTTGGGTCAAGACCAACAGCAGAGGCGAACCGATTCGGGGTCAGGGCGTGCCGCCCACGTTCACCAAGCCCACCACGGAGTTTCTGCTCGCGGCCACGACGATGCCGACCGGCCGGCCCTTTCCGATTCTCGATCTCGGTCAAGGCCAGGTCGTGATGGAACGACGACGCGAGCACAGCCGCAAACCCGCGATATTCCGCCGGCTCATCGAAGAACTCTGCGGCCGGCGCTCGCGCATCGAGCTCTTCGCTCGCGATTGCGCGAAGGAATGGGATGCCTGGGGCGCAGAGGTCAGAACGTAGATAAGGTCGCGTCACGACCTTTCCGCGCGGCGCGTTCTAGAGCGCGTCGTGGATCGGCTCGCCAAGCTGGGATACGTTCTATTCGCCATTGCAATGATCGCGCTGGGAGTCGAAACGCTCGCACTTGCGTTCGTTCACGGAACTGATAAGCTCGGCCACGGCTACGACGCGATTCCGGTACTTCCGTTCTTGCCGCCGATGCCTTGGTTGGCCTACATCGTGAGCGCGATTTGGATCGTCTGCGGCATCGGTCTATTGCGCGCGGAGAGCGCGCGGAACTGCGCGACAATTCTGGGCAGCATGCTGTTGGTCTTCGCGCTATTTCTCGATGCGCCGAGAGCCGCCGCACACTTTGCGAGCATCTCGCTGCGCACCGTCGTCTTCGAAGTCATCGCACTCGCGAGCCTCGCGTGGATGGTGACCGGCCGATCCTCGGCGCCGGTCCTTTTTACCGCAGGGCGTTATCTCTTCGCACTCAGTCTTATCGTCTTTGGCGTAGACCATTATCTGGCGCTCGCGCCGATCGCAGCGTTGATACCGGGCTGGATCCCGTGGCACGTCTTTTGGGTCGCGTTCTTCGGAACGGGACTGATCGCGGCCGGCATCGCGATCTCAATCGGCTATCTGGCGGTTCCCGCGGCAGCTCTGATCGGTTTGATGTATGCGATTTGGGTCATAACGCTGCACCTGCCGAGGACGTTGGGATTCTACGGAATCCCGGGCGCCGTTCGCGACCCGGGCGAGTGGTCGAGCCTCTTCGTCGCGGTCGCCTTGTGGGGAGGCTCCTGGGCGCTCGTCGCGGTCACGGGCGGGGGCGCAGGCGCGCTGGAATCGAAGGGAGATTCGGCATGGCTGCGACGGTCGGCGTGAACGAACGGATGGGGCGAGCAACCCTTGCCTCGGTAGCTATTCACGCCCTCGTGGCGCTCGCGATCCCAGCACTGGCTTGGACCGAGTCGAGCGCCCCGCGCGTCGAGACCGTGAGCTTCACGCACATCGTGCGAGTCGAGATCAAACCCCCGAAAGCCGTTCAGCCGCCGCCCCGTGCGGTGGCGCCGCACCACAGCGCCAAGCCGATCGTCAACTTCGCGCACCACGCGCACCTCGTCGCCGCGACGCCGCACAAA
>JBAUMX010000038.1:0-14177 GCA_049578945.1 Candidatus Cybelea sp.
CTCGATCGCAGCTTGGAAAATCCCCGAGGCAAGCGCGATCTCCGCGAACTCGCCGGTCACGCGCTTTCGAAGCGCCGCGGCCGCCCGCATGCGCAGCGCGCTCAGCGAAGCAGCCGCATCCCGCAGCTCGCGCAGCGCCTCATTGGTTTGCGCCTCGAGCTGTGCGGCATGCCGATCGCGACCCTCGTATTCGTCCACGATTTCGCGGGCGCGTCGCGCGGCCGAAACGACGTCTCCGATCTCCGGCCCATGTTTTCGTTTTAGGCGCTCGATGAGATCGAGGCGAGCGTTGACGGCATCGAGCTCGGCCGGATCGTACTCGGCCGCATCGGCCGCACGCGAAAGATCCGCCGCGAGATCGACGGCCTCGGATTGGAGCGCTGACGCGCGCTCCGCCATATCGCGTAGCGACCCATCGAACTTCCCGACGCTCGTCAGCGCGATGGCCGCTGCTCCCAGCGCGCCGGTGGCACCGCTCTCCTCCGAGGCAAGCGCTTCGCGGGCCGCGTTCAATGCTACCGCGATGCGCTCGACGTTATCGAGATACGCACGCCGTTCGGTCAGCCGCTCGAGCTCTCCAGACTCGAGGCGCGCCTCTTCGATCTCGCGCACCGTGAAACACGCGTCGTCGTAACGCTCGCGAGCCCGGCGTTCGTCCTGCCCGAGCCGTGAAAGTTCCTCCGTCAACTCTTCCGCTCGCGCGTACGCAGCCGCCACGCCATCGCGCAGTCGAAGCGCCGACTCACCGGCGAATCGGTCGAGCAGCTCGAGGTGATAGACCGCCGAGAGCAGCCGCTGCGCTTCGTGCTGCCCGACGATCTCCGCAATTCCGTCGCGGATTTCACGAACGTAGGCTGCCGTCGCGGCGCGTCCGTTAACGCGCAGGCTCGAACGCCCGCTATCGGTCATCTCGCGCGCGATGGTTCCTTGCTCGCCGCGGTCGAGTTCGAATCCGTCGGTAGCAAAGCGCGCGCGTAACGCATCGTCCGGATCGAAGGTCAGCGTTACGAGCGCTTTCGCGGCCCCCCGCCGAACGACGTCGGCGCCGGCCCGCGCCCCGAGCGCAAACTCGAGCGCGCCGATCAGCATCGTCTTTCCCGATCCCGTCTCGCCCGTGAAGATCGTCGCTCCCTCGGCGAACTCCACGCCGGCGCGCTCGATCAGCCCGTAACTCTCGATTTGAAGCTGCCGCAGCATTTTTTTTCTAAGGAGTCCCTTAACGCCGAGGATCCTTGATGGAAACGCCCCATAACATCTTTGTCTCCAAGCGCTCGAGAAAGTGCAGGGGCGCCGTCCGTGCAAAGTAGACGCGCTTGGGATGGCAGCGGATCATCACGCTCGAACTCGGCGCGACGTCGCTGAGAACGTCGCCATCGCACTCGAGGTGCGCCTGTGCCGCCTCCAAGTCGGAGGTAATTTCGATTCGCGAGTCATTCGGTACGATCAGCGGCCGCGAAAAGAGCGTGTGCGGCAACAACGGGACGACACCGAAAGCGTCGACGCGCGGCGCGATCAGCGAGCCTCCGGCCGACAAGAAGTATGCCGTCGAACCTGTTGGGGTCGCTACGCAGATTCCATCGGCCGCGATTTGCGTCGACGCGCCGTCGTCGACGCGAAGCCCGAAGGGCACCAGGCGCGAGACTTCTCCCTTGCGTACGACGACGTCGTTGAGAGCGAAGAACCGCCGGTCGTCGTATTCGGCTTGCAGCGCCGTACGCTCGTCCATAAAGAGCCCGCGCTCGATCAGTGCGGGTAGATCGTGGAGCCGCGGATCGTCTTCGTCGAGTTCGGTCAAGAAACCAAGCCGGCCGGTGTTGATGCCGAGCAATGGAACGTCGTGCTCGACCGCGATCCGAGCCGCTCGCAGCAGCGTGCCGTCTCCCCCGACGGTAATCAGAAGCGAGGCCGTCGCGGCGTGAATCCCCTCGACCACCTCGAAGCCGCTGCTGCGAAAATCCGCGGCGATGCGTACGGCGATCGAGCGCGCGTGCTCGCGCTCCGTATCGACGTAGAGCGCGACGACCTTCTTTTCGATCGCAAGCATCGCCGTCATGCGTTACCCCCTTCGCCGACGACCGCCTCGACTCGTGCGTCGCCGAACGGCTCCCCCACTGGCCGCAACTCCATCAGGAACTCGCGGTTTCCGGCCGGCCCGAGCAGTGGCGAGGCAGCCAGCGCGACGGGAACGAGTTCGAGCGAGAGAGCGGCCTCGCGTAGCGAGCGCAGCACCGAGCGGTGCGTCTGGGGATCGCGGACGACCCCTCCAGCGCCGACGCGTTCGCGGCCGGCTTCGAACTGCGGCTTCACGAGCGCTACGACGACGCCGGACGGACGCAGGTAGGCGACGGCCCGCGCCAAGATCGTTCGCAGCGAGATGAACGACGTATCGACCGCGATGAGGTCGAAGCCGCTGGGAAACGCGTCGTCGGGCAGGCGGCGGAAGTTGACGCGTTCGAGAACCAGCACACGCGGATCGTTGCGAAGGCGCCAATCGAGTTGCCCGTACCCGACGTCCACCGCCGTAACCCGCACCGCGCCGCGCTGCAAGAGGCAATCGGTGAATCCCCCGGTCGAGGCGCCGACGTCGAGCGCGTCCAGCCCACGCACCTCGATTCCGAAAGCATTGAGCGCGTAGTCGAGTTTCTCGCCGCCGCGACTGACGAACGGTCGCGGCTTTTCGACATCTATTCGCGCGTCTGCGGCGACGCTTTGACCCGCCTTCGTCGCAACAACCCCTTCGACGCTGACGCGTCCTTCCATAATCAGGCTGCGTGCCTGCGATCGCGTCACGCCGGTTCGCTCTGCGACCGCGGCATCGAGCCGAAGCTTGGGCGCCATGCCTGCCGTCTTCTCGCTCACGCCGGCTCGCGGCTTCTCGCTCATATAAACGCAACCCAAGGGTTGCATCTTAAAGCGGCCGGTGCGAGTTTAGAACGGTATCTGGTTGTCGCGCTCGTGGCTCACGGCGCGTTTTTCCGCGCCGGCCTTAGGCTCGGCCATCGCCTCGTCGATTTGCGCCTGTGCGCTCTTCAGGAGCGCCTCGCACTCGCGCGCGAGCACTTTGCCTTCTTTGAAAAGTACGATCGCGCGATCCAGCTTGATGTCGCCGCTTTCGAGCTCTTTGACGATCGCATCGATTCGATCCAGCTTCGATTCAAAGCTCGCCTCGCGGTCACTCATCGTTGCGCACCCGTTCGACGCGTGCACAGAGCCTCCCGCGGAAAAGCCGCGCTTCGATCTCCTCTCCGACCGCGACCTCGCGCGCATCGCGAAGGGCGCGTCCGGCGTGCGTAACGATTGCAAATCCTCGTTCGAGCGGGCCCTCAGGGTTCAACGAAAAAAGCCGGCTCCCAACGAGCGCTAATCGGTTTGCACGCGTCGAAAACACTCGATCGCGCAGGCTGTCGAGCTTTGAATGAGCCGCGGTAAGACGCGTTGCGCGTTCAGCGACGCGAACGCGTGGATTTTGTCGTTCGATACGATTCAACAGTTCGAGCGCGCGTCGCTGCGCGTATGAAAGCCGGCGGTCCGTAGCGCCGCTAAGCTTACCGTTGACCTCGTCCAGGTCGCGCGCACGCCCGATGACGACCTTCTCGATCGCGCGCGCCAACAGCTGCTGCTGGTGCCGCATCCGGCCGATCACTTCGGTCCACGACCCGGCGATGAACTCGGCAGCGGCCGTGGGCGTCTTGAAGACTTCATCGGCGACTTCGTCGGCGAGATGGCGGTCGCCGGTATGGCCAATCGCAGTCACGATCGGATGCCGTGACCGCACGATCGCGCGAACGACGGCTTCGGTATTGAATGGGTAGCGATCTTCGTACGATCCGCCACCGCGCAGCACGACGATGGCATCGACTTCTTGGCGCGCGGCGCGGTCGATCGCATCGGCGATGTCGATCTCGGCCGCCTCGCCTTGGACTCGCGTTTCGATGAACTTCACCGTGACGTTCGGCGACTTCTCGCGCAGCGTCGTTTCGAAATCGTCGGCGCCTTGGCCGCGCGCCGAAACCAGCGCCACGGATCGCGGAAATCGCGTAAGCTGACGCTTGCGGGCATCTTCGAAGAGGCCCTCGGCCTGAAGCCGTTTACGCAACGCTTCGACCTTGGCCGCGATTGCGCCGACGCCGAACGGAGCGATCTCGACGACGCGAAGCTGATACTCGCTGGTCTTATCCCAAATTCCGATCGACCCGGTTGCGACGACGGCAACGCCATCACGAACGGCCGGCAGCTTTTTCGCGTCGCTGGAGTAAACGAAGCATCGAAGTATTGCGCGGTCGTCTTTCAGACTAAAAAAAATGTTACCGCTCGGCTGCGGCTTCCAACCTGAGATCTCGCCGACGATCGCGATTCGATGCAGTTCGGGACGCCTTTCGAGCCAGCGCCGAAGACGCTCCGAGAACTGTGAGACCGTGAGCTGCAGAACGGGCGCGCGGGGTTCCTCGAAGAGTTTCATCGGTGAACGCGCGGCGCCGGCGTCTCCGTTTCCAGCGGCACCGTTTGCAAAGGCGACGGCGATCCCGACGGAGCTTCGGTCGGCGGCGGCGGAACGACCGCCGGCGGCGTCGAGTTCGGAGGCGGGACGGTCGGCTGGCCGTAGCTCGCCGCCGCACCGTAGCCGTCGTTCTGGCCGTATGCATCGATCGAGCCGCCGCATCCCGATTGCGGCTCGGTGCCCTTCAGGTAGTACTCGTAACCGCCGCGACCGCAGCCGGCCACCTTCGCCACCTCGTCGGAAGGGTACGGAAAATCGTGCGCAGGCGTCCCGGCGAGTGCGGCCTTCATGAAGCGCGCCCAAATTCGCGCCGGGATGTTGCCGCCGTAGGATTCCACCATCGGCGTGTAGTTGTCGTTACCGAGCCAAACCGCTGTCACGAGGTCGGGCGTATAACCGACGAACCACGCATCGCGGAAGCTGGAAGTCGTGCCGGTCTTACCCGCAGCGGGCCGTCCGATGACGGCGTTTGGATAGCCGGTGCCGTGCGAGATCACATCCTCGAAGATCGACGTCATGATGTATGCCGTTCCAGCACTCACCACGTCGACGGCCTGCGGAACGCGGTTGTCGAGAAGACTCGTTCCCAACGCGTCTTTCACTAGACGAAACGGCGTCGCGTCTATGTGAAGGCCTTGATTCGCAAGCGTCGCGTACCCACTCGCTTGATCGAGCACCGTGACTCCGGACGAGCCGAGCGCAAGCGAAAGGTTCGCTTCGAGCGGCGACGTGACGCCCATCCGGTGAGCGTAGCCGATGATCTTATCTAAGCCCACGCGCTCGGCGAGCTTCACGGCAACGACGTTGCGTGAGAGCGTGAGCGCTTCGCGCAGGGTGATGGCTCCCATATAGCTGTCGTCGTCGTCCATCGGGGTCCACATGGTGCCGTCGCCCATCGGGTAACTCACGTGCGAATCGTCAATGATCGTGGAGGCTGGAATCCCTTCGTCGATCGCCGCAGTGTAATCGTAGATCTTGAACGACGAACCAGGTTGCCGGCGCGCCTGCCACGCCCGATTGAACTGATTGTTCAGCGAAAACCCCGCGCCGCCGACCATCGCGAGAATCTCGCCGGTCGAGGGGCGGATCGCGACCAACGCGGCCTGATGCGCACCGATGCCCTCCGCGACCGCTTGGTGGACGCCCCACGTCACCGCTTCCTGCGCGATTTTTTGCATCCGTTCGTCGAGCGTCGTGTAGACCGACAGCCCGCCCTGCTCGACCGTACTCGGCCCAAAGAGCTGGTTGAGCTGTGCGATCGCGTACGTCGTAAAGTAGGGGTCCCGATACCCTTGCAGCCCGGTGGGCCGCTCCGAGATCAGATCGAGCGAGCTGGCATAGGCTTCGTCCGCCTGCTCGCGCGTAACGTAGCCGCTCTCAACCATTCGATCCAGAACATGGCGTTGGCGTTCTTGCGCCAAGCTGAGGTTCGTGAACGGCGAGTAATCTGACGGCGCGGCGACGACCCCGGCGAGCATCGCGGCCTGAGCTAGCGTTAGCTGATCGACCCCACGCCCGAAGTAGGTGTGGGCCGCAGCATCGACACCGTAGGCGCCCGCCCCCAAATAAATGATGTTGAGGTACCGTTCGAGGATCTCGTCCTTGGTGTAGTAGCGCTCGATCTCAATTGCGAGCAACGCCTCCTGGACCTTACGCGATAGCGAGACTTCGTCGTTGAGAAAGAGTCGCCGCGCGAGCTGCTGCGTGATCGTCGAGGCACCCTGAAACTCTTGATGCGTGAAGTCGGCGAATGCGGCCCGCACGATGCTCCCAAAATCTACCCCATGATGACGGTAAAAGTTGTGGTCTTCGTTGGCAATGAACGCATCGCGAACGACTTGCGGCACTCTGTCGAGCGGCACCCAAACGCGATTTTCTTTGTATACCGACGCGAGCAGGCTTCCGTCACGCGCAAAAATGCGCGTCGCGCTCGAGGGTTGATAATCGGCCATGCGGCTGATATCGGGAAGGTTTCGTCCGTACGCCGCGATCATGCCGGCAATCGCGCCGATCGAAAACAGGACCATCATGAGCAGCGTGACGAGCAGGCCGCGCCACACGCGGGTTCGGCGGCGGCGCTTACGCCCTGGCATTGGCGACCGCACTCAGAACGCCGTTGACGAAACGCCCGGAGTCCTCGGTGGAGAAGCGTTTTGCAAGCGCGACCGCTTCGTTGATCGCGACGGCCTTCGGCGTCTGGGGGCAGCAGTGGAGCTCGAACGTAGCCATTTCTAAAAGGAGCCGGTCGATGGTCGGCAGGCGTTCGATCGCCCAGCCATCCAGAAGCGGGCTCACGATACGATCCGCCTCAGAAGCGTATTCGAGTGTGCCCAGCGCGAGCTGCTCGACAAAGGCTCGTTGGTCGAGGTCGGCGTCACCGACGATTTCGCTGACGGCATCGCGCGGCTCGCGGTCGCCGATAACGACCGAGTACAGCACCTGCAGCGCTTGCTCGCGCGCGATGCGGCGCGACGTCATCGCGTACCGTGCGGCGTCGTCTGCTTTGCCTCTCCGTTGGATAGGATGTGGGCGGGAATGAACTCGACGTCGTACCGGCCGCGCCGAAACTCGGGCGCGGTTAGAATCTCCAGACATAGCGCGATGGTCGTGTTGACGCCTTCGACCAGCGTTTCGCGCAGCGCCCGCTCCATCCGGGCGATCGCCATTTCGCGCGTGTCGCCGAACGCCACCACCTTTGCGATCATCGAATCGTAATACGGCGGAATCATCGCGCCGGCGTACAGGTGGGTGTCGACGCGAATTCCAGGGCCGCCGGGAAAGACAAGCTTCGTAACGGTGCCGGCCGCCGGCGCGAAATTGTTTCGTGGATCTTCGGCGTTGATCCGGCACTCGATCGCGTGGCCGCGCGCAATCAGGTCGCGCTGCACGTATCCGAGCGGTTCGCCCGAAGCTATCCGTATTTGCTCCTTGACAAGGTCGATGTTGTAGACCATCTCGGTTACGGGGTGCTCGACTTGAATGCGCGTGTTCATCTCCATGAAGTACACGTCACCGTCTGCTACTAAAAACTCGAGCGTCCCGGCATTCGTATAGCCGACGTACCGCGACGCTTTCAGCGCCATCTCGTGCAGCTTGGTACGGGTTCGGTTTGGCAGATTCGGCGCGGGAGTCTCCTCGACGATCTTCTGATGGGCCGGTTTCTGAACCGAACAGTCGCGCTCGCCTAGGTGAACCACGTTTCCGAACTCATCACCGAGCACCTGGACTTCGATGTGGCGCGGCTCGCGAATCAATCGCTCTAGATAGACGCGACCGTCCTTGAAGCTCGCCTCGGCTTCGGCCGTCGCTCCCGCATACGCGCGCGGCAACTCGCCGGCCTCGTTCACGACGCGCATGCCCCTGCCGCCGCCGCCCGCCGTTGCTTTGAGCAGCAGCGGATAGCCGATCGAAGCGGCCGCCTTGTAAGCTTCGTCCACCGAGGCCAAGACATCGCTTCCGGGAGTCGTCGCGACTCCCGCTTCGCGGACGATCCGCTTCGCGGTCGCTTTGTCACCCATCATCGCAATCACGCTGGGCTTGGGTCCGATGAAAATCAGGCCGTGATCGGTACAGATCTCCGCAAAACGGGCATTCTCGGCCAGAAATCCGTAGCCGGGATGAATCGCATCACAGTGCGTGATCAGCGCGGTTGAAATGATGTTTGGGATGTTGAGATAGGACCGACCCGCCGGTCCGGGTCCGACGCAAAAGGCCTCATCGGCCTGCCGAACGTGAAGCGAGTCGCGATCGGCTTCGGAGTAAATCGCAACGGTTCGCACGCCCAGCTCCTGACAGGCTCGATTGATCCGCAACGCGATCTCGCCGCGATTGGCGATCAGTACTTTCCGAACCATTTGGGATCCCCTACCGGGTCCGCGCAACCACGAAGAGCGGCTGCCCATACTCGACGGGCGACCCGTCGGCGGTTGCAACCGAAACGAGCCGCCCGGCACCCATACTATGGACGGTGGTGCGAATGCCGAGTGCTTCGATATAACCCAATTCGCGATCGCCGTCGAAAACCTCGCCTTCGACCGGTGCCGGACGCCCGGCATGGAAAATGCCGACCAAGTCTGCTTTGATCGTATCGATGCGTGCGGCACCCAAGTCGGGCGACGCCCGTTCGCTCGAAAGAGCCGGGGAAGGAGCGCGCGGCCCGGCAGCGATCTCGATATAGTCATCGCCACGTGCGATACGCAGGCGCGTCGCGTCGCCCTCGGCGAGGAAACGCGCGAGCTCGCGCACCCGCTCGCTTGCGAAGCCGAGTTTTCCTTCGGGCATTGTGAGAACGCTTTCGCGTTCCACGCGTGCGACCCCCGCGAGCTCAGATGCGCCCAGCGCATCGCGCGGCGATTCGAAGCGGTCGTCGATTTCGGCCAGCGGAACCAATACGAACGCGCGCTCGCGCAGATACGGGTGGGGTACGCGCAGACCCGGTTCGTCGAGTTCGAGATTGTCGTAAAGGAGCAGATCGAGATCGATCTCGCGCGGTCCCCAACGCTCGCGCACCGTGCGACCCAAACGTTGCTCCGCGTCGCGCATACGAGCGAGCAACTCGCGCGGCGCCAGCTCCGTCTGCAGCAAGACGACGGCGTTAAGGAACCAGGGCTGCGCGAGATTCCCCCACGGCTCCGTTCGGTAGAGCGACGACTTCGCAAGCAGCGTACCGGACGTCGCAAGCGCTTCGATCGCTCGCTCGAGATTGCCGACCCGATTGCCGAGATTGCTGCCGATGCCGATATACGCGCGATGCTCGCTCATGCCGCCTGATACCCCGGGTTCACGCGCTGCAGCGTCACGCTCGGGGTTGCGCCGTCAAGAATTCGCGGCTTGGAAAGCGTTACTTGCGCTTGCAAAACTCGCGAATCGGCAAAAACGGCGGTCAGGAGGTCGGCGGCCAAACGTTCGAGCAGCGCGTACGAGGTGGTTGCCACGACGCGCACCAGCCGTTCCCGCAGCGCGGCGTAATCCATCGTTTGCGCGAGTTCGTCGCTCTCCGCCGGGACGCGCAGATCGATCTCCGCCAGCACGTCGATCTCGAAGAGCTGGCGCCGTTCGCGCTCGCCCGGATCGGAACCATGGTGCCCGTAGGCACGGACGCCGCGCAGCCTTATTTCGTCCAATCCGCCGGCCTCCAACCGCGCACGATTGCATCGGCGACCGCGACGGCATCGCGCGCCGCCGCGACGTCGTGAACGCGAACGACGTCGACGCCCGCCCTCACCGCAAGCGCGGTCGTCGCGACCGTTCCGTAGACGCGATCGGCGGGCTCGCGCTTGGTCAGCTTACCGATGGTCGATTTGCGCGAGGCGCCGATCATCGTCGGAAAGCCTAGTGCGACGATGCGATCGAGCGCCTGGAGCACCGCGAGGTTCTGATCGGCGGTCTTTCCAAACCCAATTCCGGGATCGAGTATCACCGCGTCGCGCGGGATTCCGCGTGCCGTCGCTCGCGTCGCGCACTCGTCGAGATATCGCAATACGGCGTCGACGACGTAGCCGTCATAGTGCGTGTCTGCCTGATTGTGCATCGCGACGATTGGGATCTGCAGCTCCGCGGCCAGCGCCAGCAGCTCGTCGGAGGCTCCCCAAACCGAGTTGACGAGATCGGCGCCGGCCTCGTGCGCAGCGCGCAAAACGGCCGGCTTATGCGTGTCGACCGAGATCGGCAGGTCCGGTAATCGCGCGCGCACCGCCTGAATTACCGGAGCGATGCGTGCGATTTCGAACGATGCTTCTACGGGTTGATGGCCCGGGCGCGTCGACTCTCCGCCGATGTCCAACAGATCGGCGCCCGCGCCCGACTGTTCGATCGCTCGCGCGATAGCTCTGGGAGCCTGCTCCACGCCGTCGCCCGAGAACGAATCGGGCGTCACATTGACGATTCCCATGACGTAGGTTTGCGCGCCCCACTGCAAGCGGGTGCCGCGCAGGCGTAGCGAGCCTCTCAAACTGCCGTCGACGCGTACCACTCGCGTAACTCCGCGACGATGAAGGTCGAACCCGTCACCACGACCACGTCGCCGATCTCGGCCTTGCGGCGCGCTACGGTGAGCGCCTCGGTTGGATCGCCGATCGTGCGCCCCCACGTTCCGAGCGATTCGGCGATCGCAGCGAGCCGCGACGGCGGAATCGCGCGCCGTCCCGGCACCGTAAAGGACGTAAACGTAAAGCTCGACGGCAATGCCGAGAGAATCTCGATGATCCGGCGCGCGTCTTTGCTCTCGCCGATCGCGACGACGTAATGAATCCGCCGGCCGGAAAAGCGTTCGCGCAGCGAGGCCGTCAGCGACTCGGCTTTCTCGGCATTATGCGCGAGGTCGAATACGACGACCGTTTTTCCGGCGAGTACCTCCATGCGGCCTGGTATCTCGAGCTCGGCAAAACCACGCGCGACAGCTTCGGCGTTCGGCCGGAGTTCTTCGGAGAGTTGTTCCAAGACCGCGATCGCGGTTGCGGCGTTCGATCGTTGAAAGATGCCGAGTACCGGGAGCTCGAGGCGATAGGCGCCGCGAGCCGATCGCACCAACAGCATCTGGTCGCGCATCCCTTGCGAACCGTCCAGCTCTACGCGCACGACGTCGGCGACGTGAACGACGGGCGCGCCGACCTCCGCGGCGTATCGTTCGATGACGGCGCGCGCCGAATCCGTGACCGGGGCGAGAACGAGCGGCACTCCGTGTTTCGCGATGCCGGCTTTCTCGAACGCGATCTCCTCGATCGTCTCGCCGAGAATCTCGGTGTGATCGTATCCGACGGAAGTGATCGCTGCGACGACCGGCTCGACGACATTCGTTCCATCGAGACGTCCGCCTAGACCGACTTCGATCACGGCGGCCTCGACGCGTTCTTGCGTGAAGTAGAGGAATGCCAGTGCGAGCAGCGTTTCATAAAACGTCGGCCGGCCGTGGCGCGAGGTCGTTCGCTCGATCGCCGGCATCATTTCGTCGAGCAGCGACGCGAAGCGTTCTCGCGATACCGGGCTGCCGTCGATGCGCGCCCGCTCGGTCATCGAGTGCAGGTGCGGTTTGGTGTGAAGACCGGTCCTCCGCCCCGACGCTTTAAGCGCGCAGGCGATCATTGTCGACGTCGAGCCTTTCCCGCTCGTGCCTCCTACGTGAATTGTCGGGCGACCGCGGTGCGGGTCGCCGAGCTCGTGGAGAAACGCGCGCATGCGGTCGAGCTTGTATGACGTGCGCGGCGATACGCTCTCATCGATCGTGCCGAGCAGATAGCGCTCGGCTTCCTCAAAGGTGGAGATCGAGTTCATCCGTCGGCTACCCGATCTGCGAGAAGTTCGAGTGCGTGCGGCAGCACCGGCAGGACGACGTCGAGCGTCTCCGCCACGGCGCGCGGACTTCCGGGAAGGTTAACGATCAGCGTGCGATCGCGGACCCCGGCAACCGCTCGCGAGAGCATCGCACTTTTGGTTATGACGATCGAAGCAGCGCGCATTGCCTCGGCGATTCCAGGAACTTCGTAGTCGACAACCGCCGCCGTCGCCTGCGGCGTGCGATCGCGCGGCGAGAGTCCCGTCCCGCCGCTGGTCAGTACGAGATCGGCCGCGCGCGCATCGGCAAGCTCGATGATCTCCGCTTGCAAGGCGGCGGGGTCGTCGGCCAAAACGCGCTCGCGCACGACCGAATAGACCTCGCCGAGCCGCTGTTTCATGATTGGGATGCACTCGTCGGCGCGCTCGCCGGAGGCGGCGCGATCCGAGAGCACGATCAGCGCGACGCGAAAGCTCACGCCTTAGACCGTCCTTTTGCATCCTGAGCCCTTCGACTTCGCTCAGGACGAGCTTCGTCGAAGGACCACGCGCCGCTCTTGCCGCCGCTTTTGCTCAGCAGCCTGACGGCTTCGATCGTAATGCCTTTGTCGAGCGCTTTGGACATGTCGTAGATCGTCAACGCGGCAACCGAAGCTGCTACCATTGCTTCCATCTCGACGCCGGTCTGGGCCGTCGTGCGCGCCTCGGCTTCGACTCGCAGCGCACCGTCTCGACGCCAATCGAACCGCACGTCGACGCTGCTGAGCGGCAGCGGATGTGCGAGCGGGATCAGTTCGGCGGTTCGCTTCGCCGCCATGATCCCGGCGACTTGCGCAGCGACGAAGGCGTCACCCTTGGGAAGCGTCGCCGTTCGTAACGCGCTCCGTGCCGGCGCATTCATTCGAACGAGCGCTTCGGCACGCGCGTGGCGCGAGGAAACGCTCTTTTTCGAGAGGTCGACCATCGCAATGCTCCCATCGCGCGCGATGTGCGACGGCTTCACCGTGGTGTGCTCTGGAACCGCGCCCAGACGAGGCAGAGCAGCGCCAATACCCAGAGAACGACTAAGTGCTTGATGTGCGGATGGCCGGCGCCCGACGCAACGAAGAAATCGATCTTCCCCAACCCATACAAGATGCCCAAAATGAAGAAAATTACGGCCAGTACGATCGCGATGACTCTCATGTGATGATCCCCTTTCGTGCGAGAACGAAGCTGACGGTGCCGAGTAGAACGCAGTACCAGCCGAACGGCCGCAAATCGTTCGACCTAAAGTAACGCGTCAAAAAGGCGACAGAGAGGTAGGCGGCAATCCCTGCGGCGATTCCGCCGCAAATCGCTTCGACAAGAACGAGATGAGCCTCCGGCACAAGCAACTTCGGTACTTCGAGCAATCCCGCCGCGAGTATCACCGGCGTCGCCAGCAAGAACGAAAAGCGAGCCGCATTCTCGTGGTCGAGATCGCAAAGCAGTCCCGCAACCATCGAGATGCCGGAGCGTGAGATGCCCGGCAGCAATGCGAACGACTGTGCCACGCCGATTAACAGGCTTGCGGGATAACTAAGCTCCTCGATTGGCTTCGTTCCGGCGCTCGTGCCGTGCTGACGACGCCGCAGCGCTTCTCCAGCAAACATTACTAAGCCGTTGACGACTAGGAAGAGCGCGGCCGGAGCAGGCGAGCCGAAGAGCCGGCGGACCGGCGCCTCGAAGATGATGCCGAGAATTCCGACCGGGATCGTTCCAACGACCAGACGCCAGCCAATTCGTTCGTCGCGGTCTTCACTCAAGCGTCCCCTCGCGACGCTGCGGGCCAGCGCGCCCACGATCGCATACCACTGCGCGCGATAGAATACGATCAATGCCAGCGCGGTGCCGAGATGCAGCACGACGACGAACGCTAGAAACGACGGGCTCGAGCGCTCGATGTTCTGCCAGTGAAGCAACGCCGGGACGAGGATCGTGTGGCCGAGGCTCGAGACCGGAAAGAGCTCGCTGACGCCCTGCAATAGTGCGAGCGCGAGCGCCTGAAATAAAGTCATCCGTAGCCGCTGCGCGAAGCGCAGTCCTCAGCGAGGTGCGCAGCGCCGAGTCGAAGGGTCACCAGGCCACGAATTTCACGCTGAAGGCATACGTCCCCGCTATCGGCTTGCAGTCCCGCAGCGCGGGCGTGTAGCGGGCGTCGCGAGCCATCTGGACTGCGACGAGGTCGAGCGAGGAGTTGCCGGTGCTCTGCTTAACGCCCGCTCCCGTTACCTGACCGCTCGAGTCCAACTCCACGCTCACCAGCGCAACGCCGCTGGTCCCCGAGGCTCGGGTGTCGAGCGGGATATCGGGCGGCGGTGGCGTGGCGATTACGGCCGCCTCGGCATTCGACTGCACGCAGCCAGCGCTTGGGGCCGCAGTTGGCTGC